>JBGUGW010000069.1:0-4922 GCA_045111695.1 Candidatus Cryptobacteroides sp.
ATATGCTCAGAGACCTGGTCCGCACCGATACGGAACTCGATGAGGCGGACCGTGAGGACTTTCTCCAGAAGATGGAGGTCCGGGATCCGGATGCACGGGAAAGAGGCCTGACGGCAGCGGCCTATTATCCCCGCATGCGCACCGTGCTATACCCCAGGCTCAGAACGGTACGTTTCGACTTCCACCTCCACAGGAAAGGCATGGTGAAGGATACCGTGTATACGACAGTGCTGGATACTGTGTACATGCGCGGCCTCCAGGCCATCAAGGACAGGGATTACCGCACCGCGGTCACGCTGCTCAGGCCTTACGACGACTACAATGCAGCCGTGGCATTCTGCTGCATGGATTACAACGAGAGCGCGCTGGCCATACTCGACCGCCTGGAGAAGACGCCGGCCGTCAACTACCTGCTGGCAATCGTGCATTCGCGCAAGGGAGAGGACCAGGACGCGGTCCAGCACTACCTGGACGCCTGCGGCCAGGATCCTTCATACGTGCACAGGGGTAACCTCGACCCGGAAATCAGCGGCCTCATCGACAGATACAACCTGAACATGGATCTATAACCACACTCAAACAACAAAAACATGAAAAACATTTTCTCAATCATCGCATCCGCCGCACTGGCGGTATGCCTCGCCGGATGCAACGGCATCCCCGCTGCGGACAACCCTTCGGAGAACCTCGTACATACAAGGGTATCCATCGGCGGGACTCCCCTCACAAGGGCTACCGGCGTCACATCGGGACAGGAAAACAACATCGCTAACCTCCAGGTATTCGTTTTCGACGAAAGCGGAGCGAGGGAGTATTATGTGAACGCCGGCGAAAGCACGACCACCGACATAGTCACGAAAGAAGGCAAGAAGACCGTCATGGCCGTGGTCAACGCCCCGGACATGGAGAGCATCGGATCGCGCAACAGTCTGCTGACCACCACCTCCCTGCTGTCCGACAACTCACTCGGGTCTATGGTCATGACAGGAGAGGTGGAGGCCGTCCTCCAGGACGGCGGACGCATCACCATACCTGTCACGCGTATCATCTCGAAGGTGATGATCAAGAAGATCACGAACAATTTCTCTTCGTCTGCCAACGCTTCCAAGGTATTCCAGGTCAAGTCCATATACCTCATCAACGTCGCTGGAGACAATACCTATGCGGCCTCCTCGGAGCCCAAAATATGGTATAACAAGCTTGCGAACGGAGTGAACGATCCGGGATGCAGGTCCTTCTCCCTGCTTTCCGATCCTGTCAACGAAAACATCGCTAACAAGTCTTCATACACCAAGGAACACAGTTTCTACTGCTACCCCAACCTCATCAGCGCCGAGTCCTTCGACTCCACATGGTCACCGCGCCATACAATGCTGGTCGTGGATGCGCTTCTCGGAGGGGTCCAGACATACTACCCCATCGAGCTCCCCGTCATCGGACGAAACAAATGCATCATCATAGAGGAGCTCATCATCACCAAGAAAGGATCTGACTATCCCTACATTCCGGTGACGGACGGAAGCTGCGACGTGAGCGTAGAAGTGGTTCCATGGGACGAACTCCCGCCATATACCGAGACCATCTGAAACCAAGTGCACGGGACATGAAAGCGACCAGACTCTTCCTCACGGCGCTGCTCATGGCAGCCCTGTCCTCCTCCTGTTCGGTCAAGGAGGACAGGGATCCCTGCCCGTGCGTGCTGGACATATTCCTGGAAGACAGCGGCGACCATGCGGACAGGCTTGCCGTTTCCGCATGGGACGGTACGGGACGGCTGTTCCTGGACCGCATCGACACGGACAAGTATCCGGACATCTATCAGAAGAAGGTCCCGAAGGGATTTCTAAACGTATGCGCTTATGGAGGCGTGCAGAACATGGCCCTCAAGAGCGAAAAGCTCATCATTCCCGAGGGCTTCCAGTGCGACCCGATATGGGCGTACAAGGGCGATACCGTAGATGCGACCGGAGAGACGGCCGAGGACCATGTCACCCTGCACAAGCAGTACGCCGTCATCCATATAAGGCTTGATTCGCTCGGGCGGGATACCGGCGGAGCCATCCTGAGGGCCGTAGGCACGGCCAACGGTTTCGATATTTCTACGCTGAAGCCGGTCAAGGGACCGTTCCACAGCTTCACCTCAATGGACGAGGAGATGCACCACACCGTCAGCGTCCCGAGACAGTTCGACGGATCGCTCGAGCTGGAAGTGTACCTCGAAGGGGTACTGTCCCGCGTCGTACTGCTCGGAGAGCTCATATTGAACGCGGGATACTCCTGGGAGCGGGAGGACCTTGAGGACATATACATCTCCCTCGGTCTGTTCTCGTCCGGCCGGATCACCATAAGCGTCAACGGCTGGGACACCGAAGCCATCACATTCAAATACTGAAAACATGCATTCATTATCCAAGAAAATGCTGGCTGCCGCCGGGCTTGCCGCCATTGCGGTATCCATGCTTTCCTGCAACGGCTACACAAATGAGGTCGAATCCGAAAAGACGATGGATGTTACCTTCCATGTCGTCGCAGAAGGATTCGCCGGCACCCGGTCATCCTTCACCTGGGGAGACAGCGAGATCCGCGACATCCAGATAGTCGTCACCGAGGAGGACGGGAGCGTCTTCGAGGTACTGTATTCCGATTCGCCTTCCAATCTGAGTTTTACCGGAGTCGTGGGCAGGCGTTATCGTATCTGGGCCGCGGCGAACCTCGGCGGAAAGGTAGAAGTACGCAAGCTGCAGGATTTCACCACCGGCACCCGCAGTATCACCAAAGCCGGGATTGCCGCATCCGGCATCCCGATGTTCAACGGCCCCGACGGCCAGGAGATACTGCTGGCGGGCAATTCCGGGCCAGTGACGGTAAGGCTGACCAGGATGCTGGCCAGGGTTGACCTTAATGTCGACACCAGGCTGCTGGATACGGGAAGCCTGTTCAGCGTACGGGACGTCAGGATATTCAACGCCATCAACACTTACTCCCCTTTCACATCTTCGGCAAGGCAGGAGCACACCGGCAGGATCGAATATAACTTCGACAATGCATCCTCATCCGATATATCCAGCCTCAACAGGGGCGGGACCATTTCGCTGTATGCTTTCGAAAACATGCAGGGGACGCTCCTGCCTGGCAACACCGATCCCTGGAAAAAAGTGCCGGCATCCATCGGAAATGCCGGCGATTACTGCACATACCTGGAAGTAGACTGTACATACGGATATTCCGACAATGATGTCACTTACCGCATGTATCTGGGCAATGATGCGACGACCAATTTCGATGTTGAGCGCAATACCGTCTACCGCGTAACGCTGATGCCGACGGAAACGGAGATCCGCGGAGAGCGCGGCTCCTGGAAGGTGGAAGCTGAGCCATGGGATGAAGTCGTCAATGTCGAGCTCATACTCGACCCGTCAGAGCTCGAACTTAAGGTCGGTGGTGATTTCTCCAGGATCTACAGCTATTTCCTCGTCACCTATGAGGACGGCAGCACATATCAGGAAAGCGCCTGGGCATACTGGACATCCGGGAAGGATGCCCTGTCATATATAGAGACGGCCAGCTGGACGCCCCTGAACACCAATCCCCTTCTCAACCAGATGGTGGTCAAGGGTATAGCCGACGGGCGTGCAACCATCACGGCCACTGCATATTACGTAATAGAGGGCGCCTACTCGCCAATCAAGGCCTCCTGCGAGGTCACCGTGACGCATGACCCTGTCCACTCGCAGGAGTCCGAATTCGAGATCGTCATAGAGCCGGGGTCAGCTACAATTAATGAAGACCAGGAAGCGCGTTTCACGGCCACCCTTATCGAAAGGGTATATGAGACCATAGATGGCGAACGTACAGGTACGGATCCCATCCATATCTATTCCACGGATGTCACGGAGACTGCTGTCTGGACAGTGACAAGCGGTGGTGAGTTTGTTACCAAACAAGGAGACGGTGTCTTCAGTTGGGCGTCAGGCCCCGGTTCGGCAACGGTTTCGGTATCCTTTGATGGATATACTGCCACGGCTGAGGTCGTCACCATGGAGCCTGCGGCCCCCGTTCCGGAGCCCACACTGACCGCCGATGTAACCGATCTGGACACCTGGGGAGGAAATGAATACCAGATAAAGCTGATATATGACGACGGACTTGGAAGCATCATAGATGTAACATCAAACGCCTCATGCGCAATAAGATTCACAGGAGGTATCCCAAATTATCTCCTCTATTGGGACGGATCTGCACTGGTCGCGGAAGACTGGTGGGGCCGGTCAGGAAACTGGGTGACAGCAAGTCCGACATATACCCTGACACTTTCCTATAAAGGCCTGTCCGTGGAGATTAGCGGCACCATGCACGGCTACACCCACGCGACCGTTATCCCGGAGAAGCCTGTATGGTACTATTCCGAGATTGAGGACAACGGCTGGTCGGGCCCGGCCGCCGTCGCTACACTCTTCGGGTCGGAGACCACGGAGGTATGGACCTGCGACACGCAGGTTATAAACAGGAACAGGTATACTTTGAGCAATGGGTATCTGGGACTCGGAAGCAGCATTCCGTTCCGGGCTTACTTCATCGATCAGTCCAACGGATACACCCGGGAAGGCGATTCAAGCTTTGATATTGAGACAAATGTCAAGACTCTGCAGGTGAGCATTTACCCGGAATTCGCGCAATACGCCGAGGTTGTGGGTTTGGTGGAGTTTACTGACTCAAGCGGAGCTTTCCTTGGAAGCGCTGGTGTCAGGAACATAGAGGACGGCATCCCTTCATTCATCATCAATATCAATCAGGACATCTGGTACGAAGACTACAAGGGTGACGCACACCAGCTGACCTTCCCCAACGGATCGGCCCCCTCATCCGAGGTCATCAGCCTTTCCGGAGGATGGAGCCTGAAGAGCGACTGGACCGACACGATC
>JBGUGW010000070.1:0-10095 GCA_045111695.1 Candidatus Cryptobacteroides sp.
CCGAGATCTGCGCATACAGCGGTGCGGAATGGATCCGCATCGCCTGCGAGCTCATCCCCGACGAGCGCATCGAGGCCAAGCAGGACATGCTGGACAAGAATCCCAGCCTGAGAGGCATGTACAAGGCTGACGATGACAACACCATAGTCTTCTACTGCCGCAATGCCCACGCCACCATAAGCTCATTCGCTGGTGAGGCCAAAACCTTCGAGTTCTAAATCAACCAATTAAACTATAGCCATGAAGAAAGTACTTCTCTCCTGCCTCGCGCTCCTCGCCGCCGTTTCGGTATGGGGCCAGAACCCCTACTTGCCCCTGTGGGAGCACATCCCCGACGGAGAACCGCGTGTCTTCGAGGATCCCGACAATCCCGGAAAGTTCCGCGCCTACATCATCGGTTCGCATGACCTCACCTATACCGCCTATTGCGGCAGCGACGTCCGCATGTGGTCGGCTCCGGTCGAGGACCTGAGCCAGTGGCGTGACGAAGGCCCTCTGTTCACCTGGTTCGTCGACGGCCAGTGGGACACCATGTACGCCCCCGACCTCGTCGAGGTCAAGGACAAGGCCACCGGCAAGAAAACCTATTACCTGTATCCGCATTCGCGCGGCCGCGGCCGTATAGCCACGGTGTGCAAGTCCGACCGTCCCGACGGGCCATTCGTCCCCATCAATGTCACCGAGGACGGCCGCGGTTGCCTCCCCGGCTCGCTCATCGACTTCGACCCCTCGGTCTTCATCGAGGAGATCACGGACAAGAAGGACCCCGACTACGACAAGGGCTTCAGGGCCTATGTGTACTATGGCTTCCAGCATTCCACAGCGGTGGAGCTTGACCAGAATACCATGTACTCGATGCGTCCCGGCACCGAGATCAACGATTTCTTCCTCCCGGCCAGCTCCCGCTACGGCGTGGTACGCGACCCGGAAGGGACTGAATACAAGTATCTCTACAAGGACCAGGACCCCGGCAGCTTCAATTTCTTCGAAGCTTCCAGCATCCGCAAAGTCGGCAACAAGTACGTGATGGTGTTCTCCGGCTACAGCGGTCCCGATTACGGCCTTGAGTCCACCAATTCCGCCCTGCGGTACGCCTATGGCGACTCGCCGCTGGGCCCCTGGCGCTCCGGCGGAGTCCTCGTGGACTCACGCGGCGTCGTCCCTGACGAGAACGGCGAGCACCTGATCACCACCAACGCTGCCCACAACACCCACGGCTCCCTCCAGGAGATCAACGGCCAGTGGTACGTGTTCTATCACCGTCCTCCGCGCGGATTCGGCAACGCCCGCCAGTCGATGGTCGCTCCCGTCAAGATCGAATGGGACCAGAAGAAAGTCGCCGACGGCGGACAGGTCCGCATCACCGGATATGATCCTTTCGTTCCCGGCAACTCCTGGGTAGCTGCTGCTTCCGACGGCCAGACCTACACCGGCGCCGAAGTCACCAGCGAGGGCTTCCAGATCTACGGTCTGCCTCCTTACAACTATTACTCAGCCGGTTATGCATGCTACATGTCCGATCAGAACTGGATCCAGGACAACCATGACGTCTGGAACAACAACATGGACCTCGCCGGCCTCACCAACGGCGGCATCGTGGGCTTCAAGTACTTCGGCTTCGGCGGCCTGGCACAGGACAGCAAGGGCGTCAGGGCTTTCGAGGGTGCGAACAGGGGAGACGGCACCCGTCTCGACCTCTTCCTGACCCCGAGCGGCCGCGGTGCCTTCAAGATCCACGTGATGCTTGACGGCCCGTATGCCAATGATACTTGGAAAGGCCGTGAGATCGCGGTCATCAATGTCCCCGAGGACGCCCAGCGCACCATCACCAACTACCGCGTAGCGGTCCCGGCCGTCGAAGGCCTCACTGGCAAGCATGCCATCTACCTGGTAGTTGAGGGTCCCGAGGTTCAGGTTCCGCAGTTCCCCGGACGTCCCGGCGGAGCCCGCCCGCAGCAGCCCCAGCGCCCGATCGGCCTGTTCGACCTCCACGGCATCGGATTCTCCAAGGGCACCGTTCCTTGCGAGAAGCCCGTCGTCCCTCAGGTTACCATTACCTGTGACGGCAAGCAGCTGAACATCCCTACGACCCCGATCCGCTGTTCGAACGCCAACGGCCTCACCGACCAGATCCGCTATCAGGTCTACGGTCCGCTCACGGACAATTCCACTCTCAAGGTCACGGCTTCCGAGCCTGACGTCAAGTTCGAGGTCAGCAAGATCGTCGAGGGCCGCGCCACCGTCAAATGCACCTGGCACGGTCTCGAGAAGATTTATCTGATCAATTAATCCCGGATCCGATCATCCCATAAGGACTCCCGCGCTATCTGTATTTCTTAGCGCGGGAGTCGTTTATAGGTCCCGACCAGTTGAGGCCGAAGGCGAAATCGTAAGTGTTGCCGTCGGTGTCGGTATGGCATACCATGTCGCGGGGGACGTCCTCGAACTGCTCCTCGACGGTCTGCATGCTGGCAGGCATTTGCATGGGCAGCAGGCCGGACGGCTCGAAGGCGCCGCTGACGGTCTCGAGTATGGCCTGGTTCTGTATGCCGAACGAGAGCAGGATGGCGTCGGTGTAAGGCTCGATCTCGCTCATTACCATAGGCTTGGATATGCTAATTACGGTGACTACCGGCTTGGCCCCCATGGCCTTGCGGGTATCGCGCACAAGCTGCATGTGAGACCTGTTGGAGGTGGTGACGGTCTTGCCCTTGTATGAACGGTTGGTGAAATCCTCGAACGGGTCGCCGCCGGCGATGCTCGTCTCTCGGGCATAGGCGGCGGTATAGTCCTCGTACTGGAGGCTGATGGGCACATAGCCGTTGCCACCCTTGGCTATGTCGGCGAGGCTGTAGCCGCTGCCACTCTGGGGCTCGCTGATGAATACAAGCGCAAAGTCGGCGTCCTTGGGGTTATCAACTCTGTCGTAATACTTGTTCACCATCGAAGCCGGGACCGGGTCAACCCAGCGGCCTTCGGCAGCCTGGCCGCCGAACATGCCCTGGCGGGCCGGCTGGAAGACCTGGGGGACATAGACTTTGAGGCGGCCTCTTTCCGGCAGGACGCCGTCGTGGTTCTTGAGCATCACGACGGACTTGAGCTGGGCCTGGTAGCCGGCTGCCATGAAGTCGGGATTGCCGACCGTAGCTTTGGCCGCATCAGGGTCGCAGTAGGGATTTTCGAACAGGCCTGTGCGGAAGCTGTTCATCAGCAGGCGCACGGCCGAGGTTTCGAAGCGCTCGCGGGCGCTCTTCTCTCCGTATTTCTCCACCCAGAGGGAATAAGCCTCGAGTACGGGGCCCTTCTCGTTGTTGCCGCCGAACTGGTCCACGCCGGCTTCGATGATCTTGAAGTGGCGCTGTCCTTCGGTCAGGGATTCGTTGCCCCAGGGCTTGCCCTCGAAAGCCTGGACGCTGGAATAGTCCTTTGTGATGTTCCAGTCGGTACATACCACGCCTTCGAAGCCGTACGTGTCTCGTAGTAAATTGGTGATGAGGTACTTGCTGTAGCTGTTACCGTTCTGCTCGCCGGAAGGGTCCTGGTTGTAGGAGATGGTATAGTAGGGCATCACTGCTGAGGCCATGGCGGTTTTGCCCTTGAGTTTCAGCGCTCCTTCCGTGAACGGGCGGATCTGGGTCGACAGGGCATTGCCGGGATAGACGGCATACTTGCCGTAGGAATAATGCGCGTCGCGCCCGCCTTCCTCCGGACCACCGGAGGGCCAGTGTTTGATCATGGCGTTGACGGACTCATAACCCCAGCCGTCCTTGATCTCGGCATCGCCCTCCGAGGTCTGGAAGCCGTCGACATAGGCTCGCGCCATATCTACGTCAAGCTGCGGATCCTCGCCGAAAGTGCCGTTGAAACGGCTCCAGCGAGGCTCGGTGGCGAGGTCGATCTGAGGGGAGAGAGCCGTGGCTATGCCGAGGGCGCGGTACTCCTTCGAGGCTATGCGGCCGAAGTCTTCGACCAACTGCGGGTCGAAGGTCGCCGCCATGCCGAGGCTGGACGGCCACTGCGAGATCTCGCCGCCGTTGCCGGCATCGAACTCCGCGGTAGCCTGCGCCCCGTGGCGCGGGTCGGAGGAGTTGTTGGCCGGCACGCCGTGTCCGAGGCCTTCGACGAAGGCCTGGACGTTGTTGTTCCAACGCGCAGCATCTGCGGGGGAGGAGACTCGTGTCATCAGGACAGCGCGAAGGTTGTCCTCTTCGAGGAATTTCCTCTGGGCGGCGGTGATATCAGGGCCGTTGATGGCCTGGTGTCCGCTGTAGAGCATCATTCGCGCAATCTCCTCTATCGAGAGCTGCGAGGCCAGGTCCTTTGCGCGTACCAGCGGATCCTTGCGCCAGTCCTCGTAGGTGTCAAGCTTTCCGTTCCGGTTGAGGTCCTTGAAGGCACGGCCTCCCTTGGTCAGGATCTGTATGCCGGATGAGGGGCTGTAGCCGAGCGAGGGGCCTTTTTTCTGTGAGATGAGACTGTATCCGTCCTTGGACTCTTCCTGCCATTTCTGCCCGCAGGAGACGGCTGCCAGGACTGCGGCGAGGAGGATGGCCGCCGTGGTGATTCTTGCTTTCATGGATCGCTGGTTTTGGTCTTGTTCCAAATATAACAAATGTTTGTGGATGCGGCTTCCAAAAGGTGGGAAATAATGCTATATTTGCATATTATAACTAACGCGAAAAATGAGATTCCGTATCATTTCACTTGCCCTTGCGCTTCTGGCAGTCTTCACTGCTTCTGCGCAGACACTCAAGACCGAAACCGTCGATGGCGTCGGCGCCAAAGTATGGCGCATCACCGCCGACCGTGCCGCGACTATTGCCGACCGCACCCTCAACCCCACTTATTTCATCTATTACAACGGATCCGTCTCCGACCCGATGTCCGTAGTCCGCAACTTCGGGATGGAACGCCATATAGACTCATACCTGGCTACCGTCTATGTAGTCAATCCCGCCAACGGCAAGACCTTTTCCCAGACCGCTGACCTGGAAGTATACTACAAGCTCCTCGAGCGCCTGCGCATCATCAACAACCTCAAGCTGATAGGCAAGGGCGCCGGTGCTACCTTCATCAACAACGTCCTGTCACTGCACGCCGAGGCCGTCTCAGGCATCCTGACGATCGACGGCACTGTCAAGGCCAAGCTCAATCCCGTCGTCGTTCCGACCTATTGCGCCGGCAGGAACAAGGCCGTCATAGACCATTACATCAGGGCCAACCACGCCCTTGAGTCGGGCGGCGGAGTCTGGAAGAACCCCCTCCACCAGGTGGAGAGGATATTCATAAACGGATCGCCCATGTCCGACGCCGAGTATTTCATCGACGCCTGGAACAGGCTGCTCTCGCAGAATTACAGATACAACAACTACACGACCTGGTACGAGGGAACCGACGTGCGTCATACCAAACCTTACGAGCTCGTGAGCTACGTCATGTTCGACCGTCTGCATGTCAAGCGTAACATCGTGGAGCAGAATCTCTGCGGATGGGGCGATTTCCTGTGGTACGAGTACATCCCCGAGAATCTCATGGATGCCCCCGGGGCCTCGATCCCGCTGGTCATACTGCTGCATGGCAACACTAATGACCCGCGCACCCAGGCCGAAACTTCGGGCTTCGTGGAGCTTGCTTCCGAGAAGCATTTTATCACTGCCGAGCTGGAGTGGCAGGGCAGCGGCAAGTATGCCTCGATGGGCACTGACGGCATCGAGGCCACGGTGCGCCACATCATCGGGAAGTATCCTCAGATCGATCCTGCGCGCGTGTATGTCCAGGGCCTTTCTGCCGGCGGCATGAACACTACCAACCTCTGCATCTTCAAGACCAACCTCTTCGCCGCGGGCGCTTCCATGGCCGGAGGCCTCATCTATGAGCCGCACTTCAACATGGGCAGCAAGGAGGAGATCGCTGAGCAGATCAAGCGTTACAACGGCAACATGGAGATTGCATACATGCTGGTCTCCGGCACCAACGACAGCAAGTTCACGGACGTTCCGGACGACGATGCCTCCTCCAAGGGCTGGCTCGTCAGGGCCGTGAAGACCATCGCCGAACTGAACGGCATGGAAATAGGGGAGACCGGCAACGCCTCCCTCGACCCGATGTTCGGAATGGCGGTGCGTGACCGCAGGAACGTTTCCACCATGGACGACCTCATCATGCACGAGGGTACCCTGTACAAGGACGACAAGCCCCTCATCAAGATGATCGCCCTTGAGCCTTACGGCCACTGGAACTACAAGGGCGCCGCCCGTGAAATGTGGGAGTTCTTCCGTCATTTTTCCCGCGATCCTCAGACCAAGAAACTTATATACCATGAATGACAAGATGACTCGACGTGAGGCCCTCAAGGGTCTCATCTATGCAGGAATGGGGCTCGCCGTAGGCGGCCAGATCCTGCATGGCGCCAGCCCCGAGGCACGTGCCGCCGGGCTTCCGGAGCCCGCTCCGTGGAAGGAGGCTCCGGAAGGCTCCAGGATAGACTCCCGCACCTGGGACAAGATGGGGGAGACCCTTGGAATGCTCGGACTCGGATGCATGCGCCTGCCCACCCTCTCCGGCAGCACCGGCGGCTATGGCCGCCGTCAGCCCCTTGACCAGAACGCTGTCAACGCGATGGTCGATTACGCCATCGCCCACGGCGTGAACTACTTCGACACCGCCCCCGCCTACGGCGAATCGGAGGTTGTGACGGGCAAGGCCCTGAGCCGCCATCCCCGCTCTTCATACAAGATTGCGACCAAGATCTCCAACATGAACGGGAGAGCCACCCTCGAGGCCGGCAAACAGATGTTCGAGACTTCGCTGAAGAACCTTCAGGTGGACTATGTGGACTTCCTGCTGCTGCACAACCTGCAGAACCTCGGCGGTTTCAACTCCCGTTTTAAGGACAACGGCCTGTTCGAATGGCTGCTGGAGCAAAAAAAGAAAGGCCGCATCAAGCATCTCGGCTTCTCCTTCCACGGAAGCAACGACGAGTTGCCGAAGCTCACGGCCCTCTACGACTGGGATTTCGTCCAGATACAGCTCAACTATGTCGACTGGAAGGAAATGTCGGCCGGCTGGGGCGGATCTTCCGGCACGACCAGTTCGGAATTCCTCTACAACCATCTCGTCAGCAAGGGCATCCCCGTGCTGGTGATGGAGCCCGTCAAGGGCGGTGCGCTGGCAAGCGTCAGCGACGCCATCGCCGGCGTGATGAAGGAGCGTCATCCTGACCTGACGCCGGCCGCGAACGCCCTGACCTTCGTCGGTTCGCTGCCGGGCGTGATGGTCACCCTGAGTGGAATGTCCAACATGGAGCAGCTCAAGGAGAACGTCTCCTTGTTCACCGGCTTCAAGCCCTTCGACGAGAAGGAAAGGGCGTTCATGCTGACCGTTGCTGACCTCTACAAGTCCAAGGGACAGATCCCCTGTACAGCCTGTGCCTACTGCATGCCTTGCCCGAGGGGCGTCAACATCCCCGGCAACTTCAAGGTGTTCAACAGCGCCAGCGAGGCGCTCCTTGCCACCGATACGACCAAGAAGGATGTCATCTCCAAGCGCCAGGCCTTCCTGAAGCTCTACAAGGAGCAGGAGGAGGGCACCAGGGCCGACGCCTGCGTCTCATGCAACGCCTGCCTGCCGAAGTGCCCCCAACACATCAGCATCCCCCAGCACATGCAGCGCATCAAGGAACTTGCCGCCAAGATATAGCATTTAACTGATAACCAATAACAAACCAGACTGAATGAAAAAGTTGATTATGATTGCAGCCGCAGGGCTGCTGTGCCTGTCCGCTTTTGCGCAGCCTCAGCTCCGCCAGGACAACATCGACGAGATCCTGAAAGCGATGACCCTTCAGGAGAAGGCAACGCTGCTCGTGGGCGGCGCGCGCGCCCAGGTTGTGAACGGCGTCACCTCCGGTGTCGCCGCCCAGGTGCCCGGCGCCGCCGGCAACACCCGCCCCATCGAGCGCCTCGGCATCCCCGGCACCGTCCTTGCGGACGGCCCTGCCGGCCTCCGCATCAGCCCTACCCGCGAGGGCGCTTCGCAGACTTTCTATTGCACCGGTTTCCCGGTAGGTACCCTCCTTGCCAGCTCATGGGACCTCGATTTAGTCGAGGCCGTAACCAAGGCCATGGGCCAGGAGGTGCATGAGTATGGTGTGGACGTGCTGCTCGCACCGGGCATGAACATCCACCGCAACCCCCTGTGCGGCCGTAATTTCGAGTATTTCTCCGAGGATCCCCTCCTTTCCGGCAAGATGGCTTCCGCCTATGTCAAGGGCATCCAGAGCAATGACGTAGGCGTGTCCGTCAAGCACTACGCCGTCAACAACCAGGAGACCAACCGCAACGAGGACAACGCCCGCGTCAGCGAGCGCGCCCTCCGCGAGATCTACCTCAAGAACTTCGAGATCGCCGTCAAGGAAGCCAAACCCTGGACCGTGATGTCCTCCTACAACCAGCTCAACGGCGAGTACACCCAGCAGAAGAAGGACCTCCTTACTACCATCCTGCGTGACGAGTGGGGCTACAACGGCATCGTCATGACCGACTGGGGCAGCAAGGCCGGTACCGTCAAGTCAGCCTGGGCCGGCAACGACCTCATGGAGCCCGGCAACCAGACCGAGATCGACCGCATCGTCGCCGGCGTCCAGGACGGCAGCCTTTCCATCGAGGATGTCGACCGCAATGTCCGCCACATGCTCGAGTACATCGTCAAGACCCCTTCGTTCAAGAAGTACAAGTATTCCAACAATCCTGACCTCAGCGGCCACGCCCAGGTCGCCCGCAAGGCTGCCGGTGAGGCCATGGTGCTCCTCCGCAATGAAGGCGCCCTGCCGCTCGCTCCCGGAGGGAAGGTTGCCCTCTATGGCATCACCTCCCTTAACTTCGTGGCAGGCGGCACCGGCTCCGGCGACGTCAACAAGGCTTATGTCGTCAACATGAAGGAAGGCCTCGAGAATGCCGGTTTCACCACCGACAAGGCCTTGATGGACTTCTACCAGAAGACCATAGACCTCGATGCTGCTACCCGCGCCCTGACCGCCACCGGCGGACGCAACTGGTTCATGGGGTCTCCCAAGCTCGCCGAGGTCGCCATCCCTGCGAGCGCCATCGCGACCCAGGCGCGCAACAATGACGTAGCCGTCATCGTCATAGGCCGCAACGCCGGCGAGGGCGCCGACCGCAAGATGATCGATGACTTTGACCTTACCAATATCGAGCGCGAACTTATCCGCGACGTCAGCCTGGCCTTCCATGAGAACGGCAAGAAAGTGATCGTCGTCCTGAACATCGGCGGCGTCATTGAGACCAATTCCTGGAAGAACAGCGTCGACGCCATCCTCCTTCCCTGGTCACCCGGACAGGAGGGCGCGAACGCTGTCGCAGATGTGCTGACCGGCAAGGTCAATCCTTCCGGAAGGCTCCCGATGACCTTCCCGGTCAATTTCATGGACCATCCTTCCTCAGCCAATTTCCCTTACAATTACAATCGCAACGCCCAGCCTCAGGGCGGTATGGGCTTCGGCGGTCCTCAGCAGCCTCAGCAGCGCCAGCTGCAGAAGGATGTCGACTACACCAACTATGAGGAAGGTATCTATGTCGGCTACCGCTATTTCTGCACCGCCGGCAAGGAGGTCTCCTATCCGTTCGGATACGGTCTCAGCTATACCACCTTTGCTTACGGCAAGCCTGTCGTCAAGGCCGTCGCTGACGGCTTCGAGGCCAGCGTGACCGTGACCAATACCGGCTCAGTCGCCGGCAAGGAGGTCGTTGAGCTCTACGTCTCCGCCCCTGCTGGTGGTCTCGAGAAGCCGGCCTGCGAGCTCAAGGGCTTTGCCAAGACCCGTGAGCTCAAGCCCGGCGAGAGCCAGACCGTCACCATCAAGGTCTCCAACTACGAACTCGCCTCCTTCAACGAGGCCGCGTCGGCCTGGGAGGCTGCTGCCGGCTCCTACAAGCTGGCCTTCGGCTCCAGCGTCGCCGACGTGCGCGCCACCGCGGCCTACCAGCTCAAGAAGGCCGCCAGCTGGAAGACCAACAAGCTCTTCGCCCTCGACGCCCCTCTCAACGAGCTTTCGCTCAAATAGTGGATGAAACAACA
>JBGUGW010000071.1:0-4950 GCA_045111695.1 Candidatus Cryptobacteroides sp.
TCATCGATGCCGTCAAGTCCCGCATCGACCCCAACACCCCTGTCGAAGTCGGACACAGTACATGCACGATGTGCATCCTCGGCAACATCGCCATGGAGCTCGGACGACCTGTCGTCTGGAATCCCATCGTGGAGAAATTCATGCACGACCCGGAAGCCACTAAACTCCTCCACTACCAGTATCGTCCCGGCTACAGCCTGGAGGTCTAGGAAAGCCTATTAAATACGGAGCAGTTTACCGATCTCAAGGTCAGCCTCGTCCGGAATGAAAGGGACGAGGCCTGAGGTCGGCGTGAAGGTCATCTCCCCAAAATAGACGGTGCCGTTGACCTCGTACATGTCCACGCGGACGAAGCGGAAGCCCTCGGCGAGCTGGCGAACGAGCGCCACCATTTCATCGAAATGCCCGGGCTTCTCGGGAAGCGTCTCAAAGTCGGAATAATCCGACCGGCGGAAAGGAGCGCGCGTCCAATCGAGGTTAAGGAAGCTTATACGGGCGGTGCTATGGTCCTCAAGGCCTTCAGAGACATAAAGGAAAGCCGGCTCCCCGTCGAAACAGTAGAACTTGTAATCCCTGAGCTCGCGGTTGTCACCGTCCTGCAGATACGGCTCAGCCATGACGCGGGGAGGAATGTCCTTGTACTGCCATTCCCGGCTTTGGTAATAGTAATTGTTCCGGAGGGAGCGTTCGATCTTTTCCCTGGCGGCATCAATGTCCAGCCCAGCCTTGTCCCGACAGATCACGAGACCGCCGGAGTCATGCGTGCATTTCAGGACGAACTGTTCAGGGAGGGAGTCGAAATCTATCTGGTCGAAACTGTCCCATACACCCAGTGTAGGGACGACGTGTCCTTCCCCTATGATCTTCGAGACAATCTCCTTGGCTCCATACTTGTCGGACAGGGCCGTGTAGCGGGGGTCACGGTCATGCAGCTTGATCCATTGGATCTTCTCGTTGAATGAAAGTGGATGCTTCAGGTCAAGGGAGCGGTTGAATACCTTGTAATAACGGGCTTTCAGGATAGCGCTGTCGCTGAAAATCCTGGGCAGCTTGGGATTGTCCGTTTTCAGGACTACGAAAGAAGCTACCGTTTTCCGTTCGGAGGGTTTGAAGCCCACCAGCCACAAGACCGTGGCCGTAACAATGAAGGTCAGGACGAGCCCGCCCAGTTTCGCCCAGACGCCATCCAAAGGAAGAAACTGGTAAAGCGCCAGGTAACCTATGAGCAATGCAGCGGCGATGGCTGGCCGCAAATAAGCTTCTTTCAGGAACTTGCCGACATTGAAACCGAACTGATAATGCAGCAGGATGAGCTGGATGACACGGCTCAGGAGATCCGCCACAACAAAGCAGATGATGATGGTATAGGCCGGGAAACCGGCGCGGAAGAGCAGCCATCCGACGACGAGACTGCTGAGATACAGGACACTGAATTCGATTTTGTACCATTTGACGCGGCCATAGGCATTGATGAGCTGGCCAAGGCCGGCAGAGGTTGCGGAAACGGCCGCAACCAGCAATGTCCACCGGCACATCAGAACGGTCCCTTCCGGAATCTTGGCGCCCAGCCAGGCATTCAGGATGAAGTCCAGTTCGCTCCAGAGCGGGAAGAATAGCAGGAGGAACATGAGGATGCATATGCGGCAGACGCGTTCCGCCAGGGTCACAGACCTGTCAGCATTGCCTGCACTGATATTCTGGGTGATCTGCGGAGCGGCAGCCGTGTCGAAGTTCGCTATGAACTTGTTCACATAGTTCTGGACCGTACCGGCATAGAAGAAAGCTGCATTGACCGTGGTCCCGAAAAATGCGTTAATGAGCACGTTGGAGCCCTGGGAGCGGGCGATCATCGACGCGGACGAAAGGAGGTTGTAGTTGTTGAAAACCAGTACTTCCTTATAGGTCTTCCATTCCCGGACGGGCTTCCAGCGGACCATATCAGGCCAGCGGGCATGACACAGCCAACGATATACAATGATGAAAACCAGCGTCGTGACGCTCACCAGGACTGCGTACATCCGCAGGCCGTTGCCTTTCCAGTACAGAAGGCCGATGACCAGGACCAGTTTGACGAGGGCATTGATGATGTCCACGATGGCCACCGTGGCAAAACGCTCATGTACGGTGAACAGGCTCTGGAATGGTACGTTTGCGATACCCAGGCATGCGACGATAGTCGAGACCTGGAAAACGAACATCGCGTCCGACTCCTTACCGGGCGGTACGTTCAGATGGTTGTGGATGTACCACAGGCCTACGGACTCTAGAAGCAGGAATAGCACCAACGCACCTCCGATATGGATTACATGGCAGATGTTGAACATGCGGTTCGTATCCCCGTCTGCCTTGCCCATCTCGAAGTTCATGAACCGGACAGTGGTCGCGGTAAGGGCTCCGGTGATGAAGGATATCAGTGCGACAGTACTGCCTACAGCGCTGTAGATGCCAACGTCGGATGCACCAAGAGCCTGAAGGACCAGACGGCTGGTGATAAGTCCGACCAGGATGGTCACGGCCATCCTGACATATATGATGACCGTGTTGCGGGCGATCCGGATATTTGCGTTGCCTGGCATTATCGCACTTTTCGATTGCAAAAAACGAACAAAGATAAGGGTTTTGTGCTTTCCATGCAAAATGTTATTTTTGTATCGGCATGAAAAAAGTGATCTATACCGTCCTAACCGGGAATTATGACCGGCTGGAACAGCCGGAGGTGACTGATCCGTCGTACGATTACATCTGTTTCACAGAGAGGGACGGACAGGATGGCGTGTGGCAGCTGCGCCGCATCGCCTTAGATTCTCCGGATCCTGTCACACGGGCACGATATACCAAACTTCAGCCCCATACCGCCCTGCAAGACTACGATTACAGTGTTTTCATGGACGCAAACCTCCGTATCACCGGCAGGGAGTTCTACGACAAGGTGGAAGCCGCAATAGATGCCGGCGCCATGTTCGCCGGGCTGGAGCATCCCGTACGGGACTGCGTGTATGATGAACTTCGGTATTGTTTTCTCAAGGAGAAGATCGGTACAGGAGCGGCATTCCGCCATCTGCGCTATCTCAAGTCCATCGGCCAGCCCCGGCATGCGGGCCTGCTTGAGACCAATGTCCTGCTCAGGGTGCATAATGCTCCCACTGTCAAGGATTTGGACAATGCCTGGTGGGATTTGTTCCAGCATTGCTGCACACGGGACCAGCTTTCCCTGCCTCCCGCCTTTTTCCTGAAGGGTGTCACACCGTCCCTTCTCTTAGGCAAGGGTCTCAACGCCCGGAATGTTCCATACATACGCTATTCCATTCATCCCCGCACGGGGCGTGAGAATGTCCCCGGCCGCATCGACGCGGCCAACCTCGCATACAATCTACGGCTCATCTGGCGGAAATTCCTTCTTCTCTGGCTGAGATAAATATCCCGCTCCAGCCACTTGACCACAATCCAAATCAATATGAAAAGCATCTGTTTACTGACTTTGGCCGGCATACTGGTGATTGCCGCGTGTTCCGCCCCGAAGGGCGACAAGGCGCTTGAGGCGCAGGTCAACGCCGTCTACGAGCGGCTCAGCGTCGAAGACCGCGCCGCGCAGCTCTTCGGCATTTACCCGAGCGAGTTCATGGTCGACGGCAAATTCTCCGTCGAGAAAGCCCGCGAAGTCATCCCCTACGGAGCAGGGCACATATGCCAGATGTCCAGTTCGCAGAACCTCGACGCAGACGAAATCCGTGCGCTGATTGCCGACATCCAGGACTATCTCGTCAACGAGACGCACGCCGGGATTCCCGCAGTCATCCATGACGAATGCATCTCCGGCGTGACCGCCAAGGGCGCTACGGCCTATCCTCAGCAGATAGGCGTCGCCTGCACATGGGATCCGGACCTGCTCTCCGTCAAGATGGGCCAGACGGCCGACATGATGCGCGCCCTCGGGGAGCAGTTCGCGCTCTCCCCCATGGTGGACATCATCCGCAGCCCGCACTGGTCCCGCATCGAGGAGTCCTACGGCGAGGACAGCTACCTGACTGCCACGCTGGGCACGGCCTTTGTCAAAGGCCTGCAGGCCAAGGGTTTCCGTGACGGCATCACCGCCACCACGAAGCATTTCCTAGGCTATGGCGGAGGCTCCGAACTCAGCTGGAAGGAGATCTATGAAGAAGTCCTGTTCCCCCATGAGGCCATCATCCGCACGGCCGGGAGCAAGAGCATCATGACCTGCTATGACAAGTTCCGCTCGGAATGGGCCGTCTGCAGCGACACGCTCCTGAACGTGATCCTTCGTGGAAACCTCGGCTTCGACGGCATAGTCGTCAGCGACTACGGCTCTGTACAGATGGGCAGCCGCGACAGAAGCACAGAATACCTCAAACAGTGCGCCGTCGATGCCCTCACCGCCGGAAACGATCTTGAGTTCTGTTCCAATACCTCGTACAAATACATTCCCGAGCTGCTTGCCGAAGGCCGCATCAGCGAAGAGGTATTCGAGCGCGCCGTCAAGCGTGCGCTCATGGTCAAGGCACGCGCAGGCCTCCTCGACCCCGATCCGGTGTACTTCAAGGAAGGCCCCCTCGACATGGACCCGGCCGAGAGCCGACAGACCGCGTATGACCTCGCCGCAGAGTCGGTGGTGATGCTTAAGAACAATGGCATTCTTCCCCTCGATCCCGGCAAAAGCGTCGCCCTGGTCGGTCCGAATGCCAACTCCTTCTGGAGCATGCTTGGAGACTATACCTTCCCGGCCATGCAGTTGTTCTTCTTCAGGAAGGAAGTCGACGAGTCGGCGCTGAGGATCCACACCCTCCTGGAGTCCATGCATAGCCGTTTCGGCGGCAAGGTCGAGTACTCGCGCGGCTGCGACTGGAGCACCCTGGCCGACATGGGCATTTCACAGAGCGGTGACCAGAGGCTCAGGAACCTTCCCGTCAGGAGGCTCGAGTCCGAGGACTACAC
>JBGUGW010000072.1:0-2501 GCA_045111695.1 Candidatus Cryptobacteroides sp.
CTGTTCTCCCGGACACCTTCGGCGTCACCCTCGGCGCCCGCCTCTCTTTTTAGGCAATTACTTCCGTTATCAGCCTACTTTCACAAAAGAGCACGATTTGTGTGGTAGGTAAGGTATTCACAGTGAGCAGAATAAGCTATTTTACTACCCCTTTGTCCGAGGGGTAGTGGAATTGTTTAACTCATTATCCTTCAGGATGATGGCTACCACGGACAACGCAGGAGGTTAGTCTTCCGGATAATGACAGGTTAGGTTTATGTTGGAAAAAGAAGGAAAAACTTGCATTCTGCCCGGGTAAGGGTTTGGTAATGAGGTTGTTTGAAATTTATCCATTTCCATTTTGTGGAAATGGATAGGCTTCTCTATTTTTGCTGGTAACTTAAATAAATGAGACTATGAAAAAGAAGATCAGCGAGGAGGCTCCTCGCCTGGAAGCCGTTCTGGCTCCGCATCGTAGCATCGCGTACGATGCATTGACTGACATTATGATGGATGCGTTGAGGGATGTTTCCGAATGGATGAACGCAGATGAATGCTCTGGGATGGATGGCTGGGAGTTTGACAAGGATGTCTGCGGCTTCCGGCAGGAGCAACTGGAAAAGGTGTTTATCAGCGGGGGAGGAGACCGTCTGCTGCACTGGGTGGCAGGGATGCAGGAGCAGGACAGGCTGTCGCTGCTGATGTCATTCCTGGACTGGGACCGCCTGAGAATGAATGATTTTCGCGCACGGTATCCCAATTCGTTTTTGAAGTGGAGCGGCTCTGATGATGAGGCATTGCTGGAAATGTATTCCTCCGGAAGTTCGTGGCGGACATTGTCCAACCATTTCGGCCGGAATGTCAATGCCATCAAGCTGCGGCTGCAGCACTTGGGCATTGACCTCGGCGCCGACGCCGGCCGCTCGCGCTTCCCGCGGCGCACGGTTATAGCCGCGCCGCGTGGCCAGGCAGGGGCGGTGGGGGCGCCGACTGGTGCGGAGATCCCTGCGGAGAACTCTCCTGCCACGGAGGTGACAATAGAATAGAATTTTATATGCCAATTAAAAGGAAACTGTATAGATCGGGATTTCTTCATGTCTGTCAGAAGTCAGCAGATAACGGCATCCTATTCTATACCATTGAGGATTTTCTTGTCATCTATACAGTTTTGTCCGTGAAATCCATAAACTTCCATGTAGTCATTTGTGCCCTGGACATCATGTTCAATCATCTTCATATAGGAGCCTTTGTGGAGTCTATGGAGAAAATGTCAAAGTTCATGAATTCTTCGACATCTGTTTTTGCCAAGATATATAACAGGCGTTATGGATTGAAGGGACAACTGTTCAAGAAACCATTCAAAAGCGCTCCCAAAATGAATGAGGGCAAGATAAGGGATTGCCTGTTTTATATTTGGAATAATCCCAAGGAGAAAAAAGCCGTTAAGTCTGCAGAAGATTATCGATGGAATTTCCTAAAGTATATGGAGAGCGATCATCCTTTCTCTGAGCCTGTTGATGCAGCCTCAGTGTCTGACATCCTTCTGAAGCTGATGAGGAAAGTCAAAGCCAAGCATGAAGCCGGGGAGTATCTTGACTATGAGTTTTTTGATAATGCCAACAATTCATTGTCCAGGGATGAGCGTCTACAGCTAATTGATTATGTGATAGCTATATACAATCCAATCAGGCGTGATGCTGTTTTGGAGAAATTCGGTTCTTTCCAATCACTTGTCCTGGCAGTCAATTCTGTCACGGGAAATGAATATGAATTGTCTGATGACAATGACAACGAGGACTATAGGCATTACTTACAAATGATAAGTATAGTGAGGAGAGAAGGGATAAATCTGGATCATATTCGTTTTAACCGTAAGTACTTCGAAGATAACGAAGGCTTGCTCACCCGGTTGCGGGGACTATTCAAAAAGGAAGTCGGCGCATCGGATTATGAGATAGTAAAGTTCCTGCATTTATAAATATATCAGGCATCCTTCTGTCGGCGGTAGATTAGGCATCCTTCGACCTTTGGTAGAAGGATGCCTTGTTTTTGGGAATAAATATCCTCATCCTTCTACCGCTGGTCGAAGGATACAGGGATAAGCGACGAAAACAGCCTTATCCTTCTACCAAAGGTCGAAGGATGTTACGGTTAGGGACGGAGGGGGAGAGTCAGTCGGTGGTGTAGAAGTCGATGATGTCGGTGATGGCCTGTTGGCAGACGGGGCAGAAGACGGGGGCGGAGTTGGTGCGCATGCGGCAGTCTTCCGCGCCGCGCCAGACGCCCTTGCTCTGGTAGCCGCCGCCCTCGTAGAGGCCTACGCCCTCGATTGAGCGGCGTCTGGCGCGGCCTCTGTTTCTGAACCGGTTGAGGAGGCGGCTGCCGAGGCCGTCGGGGCGGTCGGCTACGACGCTGCCGTCCGGAAGGACGGTGCCGGCGGAGAGCATGTCCTGCCATTTGGACGCGAAGTCTGCCATGGTCGTGATGTTCTGCTCCCAGGGCTCAGTGTCGGGATAGTACAT
>JBGUGW010000073.1:0-9153 GCA_045111695.1 Candidatus Cryptobacteroides sp.
ACCGCGAAGGAGCCCTTCCCATCCACCGGGAACCGCCCAAGTTTGAAGACCTGACCACCTCGCAGGAAGTGCTCTTCACCGGCATCAAGGTCATCGACCTGCTGGAGCCCTACCTCAAGGGCGGCAAGATCGGCCTGTTCGGCGGCGCCGGCGTGGGCAAGACCGTGCTCATCAAGGAGCTCATCAATAATATCGCTAAGAAACACAACGGTTTCTCCGTGTTCGCCGGCGTGGGAGAGCGTACCCGCGAGGGCAACGACCTCCTTCGGGAAATGATCGAGTCGGACGTCATCAAGACCGGCCCCGCCTTCCACGAAAGCATGAAGAAAGGCGAATGGGACCTGTCCAAGGTCGATATGGAGGAGATGAAGAAGTCCCAGGTGTCAATGGTCTTCGGCCAGATGAACGAGCCGCCGGGAGCGAGAAGTTCCGTCGCCCTGTCCGGCCTGACCTTGGCGGAGTCCTTCCGCGACATGGAGACGGGCACGGGCCCGAGGGACATCCTCTTCTTCATAGACAACATCTTCCGTTTCACCCAGGCCGGATCCGAAGTGTCCGCCCTTCTCGGGCGCATGCCTTCGGCCGTGGGATACCAGCCTACGCTGGCATCCGAGATGGGCAAGATGCAGGAGCGCATCACTTCCACCAAGAACGGCTCCATCACCTCCGTCCAGGCCGTCTATGTCCCGGCCGACGACCTTACAGACCCGGCTCCGGCTACCACGTTCTCGCACCTGGACGCGACGACGGTGCTCAGCCGCAAGATCACCGAGCTCGGCATCTATCCCGCCGTCGACCCGCTCGAGTCGACTTCCCGCATCCTTGACCCGAATGTCGTGGGCA
Source organism: Candidatus Cryptobacteroides sp. (assembly GCA_045111695.1). Classification (GTDB taxonomy): domain Bacteria; phylum Bacteroidota; class Bacteroidia; order Bacteroidales; family UBA932; genus Cryptobacteroides. Next base: position 844 of record JBGUGW010000073.1, read on the forward strand.
AGGAACATTACGATGCCGCCCAGCGTGTCAAGCAGATTCTCCAGCGCTACAAGGAGCTCCAGGACATCATTGCCATCCTCGGCATGGACGAGCTTTCCGACGCCGACAAGGTCACCGTCAACCGCGCCCGCAGGGTGCAGCGCTTCCTCTCCCAGCCTTTCCATGTGGCCGAGGAGTTTACGGGAGTGCCCGGAGCCATGGTCGAGATCGAGGATACCATCAGGGGCTTCAACATGATAATCGACGGCGAGGTGGACTACCTGCCGGAGCAGGCTTTCCTGAACGTCGGTACCATCGAGGACGCCATCGCCAAGGGCGAGAAGATCATAGCGGCATCTAAGGCTTAAGGAAATGAAACTGATAGTACTCTCCCCGGAAAAGGAATTGCTCAACTGCGAGGTGACTGCAGTCGAGCTGCCCGGCGCGGCCGGCCGTTTCATGGTCTGGCCCGGCCACGCGCCGCTCCTCAGCTCGCTGACGGAAGGATTCGTACGTTACGATCCCGAAGACAGCAACGCCCGGGAGAAGCTTCCCGTCAGCGGAGGGTTCGTCGAGGTCATCAACGATGAGATAACTGTATGCGTGGGATAAAGCTCATATTGGCCGTTCTCGTCATGGCTTTCGCCTCCGTCCCTCTCAGGGCGGAGGAACTGGACATGAACGAGTATCTTTTCGGCCATGTCGGCGACTCTTACGAGTGGCATATCACCACCGTCAAGGGCCGTCCGGTGAGCATTCCGCTGCCTGTTATAGTGCATAGCAAAACCTCGGGATGGCACGTTTTCAGCTCGAAGCATCTCGAGGAGGGGGCCCATGAGGGTTTCTATATCTCTTCAAGCGAGAAATACTCCGGCAAGATTGTCGAGCGCGGCCCCTCCGGCGAGGAGGTGCGTCCGATCGACATCTCCATCACCAAGAACGTCGCGGGGCTGATGTTCAACAGCGCCCTGCTCGTCCTGCTGGTGCTGCTCACAGCCAGATGGTACAGGAAACATGATGCCAGGGAGGAAGCCCCTAGGGGCCTGGCCGGCATCATGGAGATGATGATAACCATGGTCGAGGATGACATCATCAAGGAATGCATCGGCAAGGAATACAAGCGTTATTCGCCTTACCTGCTGACGGCATTCTTCTTCATCTTCATCAACAACCTCATGGGCATTGTCCCGTTCTTCCCCGGCGGGGCCAACATCACCGGCAACATCGCCGTCACCTTCGTGCTGGCGATGTGTACCTTCTTCGCCGTGAACCTCTTCGGAAACAAGCATTATTACAAGGAGATCATCTGGCCGGACGTGCCGATGTTCCTGAAGGTCTTCCCCCTGATGCCCATTATAGAGATCATCGGATTGTTCACCAAGCCCTTCAGCCTCATGATACGACTCTTCGCCAACATCCTGGCCGGGCATGTCATGCTGCTCGGTGTGGTGGGAGTCGTATTCCTCACGGCAAAACTTGGGGCGGGGATGAACGCTGGACTGAGCGTCATATCGGTGCTCTTCGGGGTTTTCCTGGATATCCTGGAACTGCTTGTAGCGTTCCTCCAAGCTTATGTGTTTACCATGCTGTCGGCTGTGTTCATAGGCCTCAGCCGGCAGGGAGACTGATATATAACAACCAAAAATACAATTGATTATGTTCCTTACAATGATTCTTCAGGCAGCCGCAGGTGCTGCTCTCGGAAAAGCAGGTGCGGCCATCGGAGCCGGCTTAGCCGCCATCGCTGCCGCCATCGGTATCGGAAAGATCGGTGCCGCCTCGCTTGAGGCCGGCGCACGCCAGCCCGAGCAGGCCGGTCATTACAGGATGACGGCCATCATCATCGGCGCTCTTGTGGAGGGAGCCTGCCTTTTCGCTATCCTCGTCTGCCTCATCGGTATCAACAACTAGCGCCATATGTCGCTCGTAACACCTGATTTCGGCCTCCTCTTCTGGATGACGCTCATCTTCGCCATCGTGTTTTTCGTGCTGGCGAAATGGGGTTTTCCGGCCATCACCGGAATGGTGGACAAGCGTTCGGACCGTATCAATGAGAGTATCGAAAAGGCCCGCAAGGCCGAAGTGATGCTCTCCGAGATGGCTGAGCGCCAGACCGCCATGCTTGAGGAGACCCGGGCCGAGCAGGGCCGCATCCTGAGGGAAGCGTCCCAGGCCCGGGACGCCATAGTCAGCCAGGCCAAGCAGCAGGCGCAGGAAGAGGCGGCCAAGATCCTCGACCATGCCCGTACGCAGATAGCCGCCGAGAAGGAGACAGCCCTAAAGGAGATCCGCTGCCAGGTGGCCTCGCTGTCGGTGGACGTGGCGGAAAAGATCCTCAGGGACAAGCTCTCGGACACCACGACGCAGATGGACCTCGTCACCCGCATGGTGGACGAGGTCGCAAGGACGGACAAACCAAGTTAAGCCATGAACACAGGCATCATATCCTCGCGCTACGCCAGGGCCTTGCTGAGGCTTGTCGATGAGACAGGCAACGGCGAGGCGGTGTATGACCAGGTCCTCTGTATCCTGAAGGACCCTGATTCGATGCCTGAAGGGCTTGAGCCCGAGCTTTCCCATCTGGTCGCGCTTCTGGTCAAGAACAACAGGATAGGCCAGGTCAAGTTCATCCTGCACCGTTTCATCGAGCTGTACAATGCCTCCCGCGGCAGGCACGTGGCAACGCTGAAGACTGCCGTGCCTTCACCGGAGCTCGAGGAACGGATCAAGGAACTGCTTCAGGACAGACTCGGAGGCGAGATAGTCCTGCACACCGAGATAGTTCCGTCCATCATCGGCGGGTTTACCCTGACCGTCGACGACAGGATGCTGGACGCGAGCGTCTCCCACCAACTGGAGGAGATACGCCGCCAGTTATTGGACAAGAATAAGAGAATAGTTTAGAGACACATCCGAATGGCTCAGAACAACATCAAAGCAAGCGAGATTTCCGATATCCTTCTCAGCCAGTTGAAGGGTATCGACAATTCCCTTCATTTCGAGGAGATAGGCAAGGTCCTCCAGGTCAGCGACGGTGTCGCGCGCATCTACGGACTCCGCAACTGCGAGTCCGGCGAGCTCCTGGAGTTTGACAACGGCGTGATGGCCGTGGCGATGAACCTCGAGGAGGACAATGTCGGCGCGGTGCTGCTCGGCCCCACCGACCAGGTCAAGGAAGACATGACGGTCAAACGCACAGGCCGCATAGCATCGATACGCGTGGGCGAATCGATGCTGGGCCGCGTCGTGGACCCGCTCGGCAACCCCTTGGACGGCCTCGGGGACATCACCGGCGACTTGGTCGAGATGCCGCTGGAGCGCAAGGCTCCTGGCGTCATCTTCCGCCAGCCGGTCAAGGAGCCCCTCCAGACCGGCATACGCTCTATCGACGCCATGATTCCGATCGGTCGCGGCCAGCGCGAGCTGCTCATCGGCGACCGCCAGACCGGCAAGACCGCCATAGCCATTGACACGATCATCAACCAGCGCAGCGGCTACCTCAATGGCGACCCAGTCTACTGCATCTATGTCGCCGTAGGCCAGAAGGGATCGACCGTAGCCAATATCGTCGAGACGCTCCGCTCCAAGGGCGCGATGGACTATACCATCGTCGTGGCCGCCACCGCGGCTGACCCGGCGGCGCTGCAGTACTATGCGCCGTTCGCGGGTGCCGCGATCGGCGAGTACTTCCGCGACACCGGCCGCGCCGCGCTCATCGTCTACGACGACCTGAGCAAGCAGGCCGTGGCCTATCGCGAGGTTTCGCTGATCCTGCGCCGTCCTTCGGGCCGCGAGGCCTATCCGGGCGATGTGTTCTACCTGCACTCCAGGCTTCTGGAGCGCGCGGCCAAGATCATCGGCCAGCAGGAGGTCGCGGAGCAGATGAACGACCTTCCGGAGTCCCTCAAGGGCAAGGTCAAGGCCGGAGGCTCGCTCACGGCACTGCCTATCATCGAGACCCAGGCCGGAGATGTCTCCGCCTATATCCCGACCAATGTCATCTCCATTACCGACGGCCAGATCTACCTCGAGTCGTCCCTTTTCAACCAGGGCTTCCGTCCGGCCATCAACGTGGGTATCTCCGTGTCCCGCGTCGGCGGCAGCGCGCAGGTCAAGTCCATGAAGAAGGTCGCCGGCTCCCTCAAGATGGACCAGGCTCAGTACAACGAACTGGAGTCCTTCTCCAAGTTCAGTTCGGATGTGGACAAGATCACCGAGATGACTTTGGACAAGGGCCGCAAGAACAACCAGCTCCTCATCCAGGAGCAGTACAGCCCGATGCCGGTAGGGGAGCAGATAGCCCTGCTCTACTGCGGCATCAACGCGTTGATGAAGGATATCCGCATCGACCAGGTCAAGGAGTTCCAGGGCCTTTTCCTCGACGGCATGAGGGCCTCGCACCAGGATGTCCTGGATACCCTGGCTTCCGGAAAGATCGGAGAGGAAGAGACTTCGGCCATCGAGACCCAGGCCGCGCTGGTCGTCGCTTCGCTCAAGTAACATTTTTCAGACATGGCATCGCTCAAGGAGACAAAGGGACGCATCGCTTCCGTGAAAAGCACGCTGAAGATCACTTCAGCGATGAAGATGGTGGCTTCCGCCAAGCTTCACAAGGCGCAGAATGCCATAGAGAGCATGACTCCTTACGAGCGTAAGCTCCGGGAGATGCTGCAACTCTTGCTCAGTTCTATAGCGAGCCAGACGTCCCCTCAGAAAATGTCCTTCGGACCCCCCCCAAGCGAACTTGGGTCTCCCCCTCTTATGTTGCCGAGGGTGGCACAATTTTCTGAGGGGACGTCTGGCTCGTCCAATAAAAAGAGTGTGGCGATAGTGGCGTTTGCGTCCAATTCGTCACTGTGCGGAGGATTCAACGGAAATGTCGTCCGTGAGGTGAAGGCAAGGGTCAATGCCTTGAAGTCGGAGGGTTGCGAGGTGGAGGTGATCTCCGTCGGAAAGAAGGTGGCCGAGCCTATGAAGAAGGCCGGTTATCCTTCGTCCGAGGACTGGAACGAAATTGTCGCACATGTGTCGTATGCCGGTGCGGATTCGCTGGCCAAGATGCTGCAGAAAGCATACGCTGACGGGAAATACAGCCGTATCGAACTGGTTTACAACCATTTTGTCTCGACGGCCACGCAGAAAACGGTTTGCGAGACCTATCTGCCTGCGCAGCCCCTTGTCTTCGGCGAAGGAGATTCGCGCGAATGGCCCGAGGACCTCATCATCGAACCTTCGGCAGAGGAAATGCTTGCCGACCTTCTGCCTCTTGTCCGCTCCCTGCGTATCTATACCGTCATCCTTGACAGCGTCGCGGCTGAGCATGCCGCCCGTACCATCGCCATGCAGACGGCGACGGACAACGGCGAAGATATCCTTCAGGAATTGACTCTCGAATACAACAAGGGCCGCCAGCAGAAGATCACAAGCGAGATCCTCGACATCGTCGGCGGCTCCATGCAATAGCTATCTGAGCAGAATGTGCGCGCCCCAGGCGGGGCCGCGGTCGCGGGCGATTTCCGGACCAAAGGCCCGGGCCGGAGCGGCCGCGCTGCGCGCTGCGCCGTGCGGGGTCGTTTCACTGCCCCGCAGCCGCGCCAGCACCGCGGCCAGCATCGCCTCGTTCTCGTCTCCGAGCTGATACGGCTCAGCGGGCATGTCCTCAACTTCATAGTCAGGCTTGAATCCGTCGGGCATGCAGGGAGTGTTGCCGTTCTTGTCGGCATACCTGCCTATCATGATATATATGCCCCATTTGTCCGCATAATTCTTTCCCAACTCTTTCTGGTTTTCATCGAGCACCTCGTCATAGTCCTTGTACCAGTCCTTGGCGCTGTACATTATGCCCGTGCAGTATTTGCCGTGTGACTGCTGGCCGAATATGTCGATGTCCATGTAAGGCATGAGCCCTACGAGCAGGCTTTCCGATGCGGAAGCGCTGTCACTGGTCAGGATGGCGTACAGGTGGGAGATCCCCATGTTGGCGCCTGTTAGGTCGACAGTATACTCTTTGTCCCCAGATTTGTATGAATATGTCTCGGAGAAGTTAGCCTTATCCTCTCCCCACGCCTTCGCGAGGATCTTGTTGTATACGGCTGTCTCAAAGACGCTCCCGGCCTTGACTTCAGCCTCCGGTGCCAGCAGGGACGCCAGGACGGTTTCTGTGATGACGTAGCCTCCGCCGTTGTAGCGCATGTCGAGGATCAGGCTCTCAATGCCTTCCGAACGGAAATACTTCGCGGCATCAATCAGTCCTTCGCACGCGGCGAGCGTGAAACTATTGAAGAAAAGATACCCTACCTTCTGCCCTCCGACATCGAATACCTTCCGCACAAGGATGGGATCCTCGTACATTTCCACCGCAGTCATCTTGTACTCCTTGGAATCTATGCCGGTGAGGGTGCAGGACTTGGCGTAAAGGAAACTGTCGTAGAGCAGTTCGGAATAGTTGTCCCCGGTAATGCCTTTTCCTCCTATTTTCATGATGACATCGCCGCGCTTCAGACCGGCTTTCTCGGCCGGGCTGTCCGGGTAGGTGAGCGTGACGACCATGCATACCGTAGTCTGAGAAGAGTCGTACCAGAACAGCTTGAAATCCATTCCATAGGTTGTGCTGACTCCTCCTGTAGAGCTTTTCATGCTCTCGATGTCGTCCGTCAGCACCGTCCATTTGTCGATGTCCTTGCCGTTTGCGTCCTTGTAGCGGATGCGCTTCACTTTCTCTATGGGGTCTTCGAGCATCTTCCAGGTCGCAAGGCTGTCCGCGATCTCCTCGTTCCACAGATAGTATGTGTCCATCGTGTTGTATGCGAAGATGTTGATCGCCTGGCGCTGCTCCTTTTCTTCCTTGGTCAGCTCAACCACTTCTGGATCCTTGGGCTCGCATGCAAAGATGCCCGCCAGGGCGGCGAGCATCGACATGATATGTATGTATCTTTTCTTCATATCTGCGATTTCTGCAAATATAAGAAAAAGATGCGCTATTTCAGCATTGCGTGCGATCCGAGCATTGCGGCGGGGTTGAGGGCCTCGTCGAGTTTCTCCTTGGTCATAAGCCCTTTCTCGAGCACGATGTCGTAGACGCTGCGGCCGGTCTCCAGGGCCTCCTTGGCGACCTTGGTGCTGCCCTTGTAGCCGATATACGGGTTAAGTGCGGTCACAATGCCGATGGAGTTCTTGACCATGTCATAGCAGTGGTCGGCATTGACTGTGATGCCCTCGATGCACTTGGTGCGAAGGGTGTCGATGACGTTGCGAAGCCATGTGACGCTCTCGAGGATGGACTCGGCGATGACCGGTTCCATCACGTTGAGCTGAAGCTGGCCCGCCTCTGCGGCAAAAGCCACAGTCGTGTCGTTACCGATTACCTTATAGCACACCTGGTTGGTTACCTCAGGGATAACGGGATTGACCTTGCCGGGCATGATGGATGATCCGGGAGCCATCGGAGGAAGGTTGATCTCATGCAGGCCGCAGCGCGGGCCGGAGGCCATCAGACGAAGGTCATTACAGATTTTCGAAAGCTTGATGGCGAGGCGCTTGAGCGCGGCCGAGTAGCTGACATAGGCGCCTGTGTCGGGCGTAGCCTCAACCAGGTCGTGGGCCTTGACCAGTTCGTCGCCGCAGAACTCCGACATCTTGCGTGTGCAGAGGTCGGCGAAACCCGGCACGGCGTTCAGGCCTGTGCCGATGGCCGTGCCGCCCATGTTGATCTCGCGGAGAAGCACAGCGTTGCGCTCGAGGTTCGCGATTTCCTCCTCCAGGTTGTTGGCGAAAGCGTTGAACTCCTGTCCGGCGGTCATGGGGACGGCGTCCTGCAACTGGGTGCGGCCCATCTTGATGAAGTCCTTGAACTCCACGCCCTTGGCACGGAATGCAGCGATCAAGGCCTGGAGGCTTGCGACGAGGTGCTTGTTCATCCTCACGAAAGTATAGCGGAAAGCTGTCGGATATGCGTCATTGGTGGACTGGGCGCAGTTTACATGGTCATTGGGGGAGCAGTACTGGTATTCTCCCTTCTTGTGGCCCATGAGCTCCAGGGCGCGGTTGGCGATGACCTCGTTGGCGTTCATGTTCACCGAGGTGCCGGCGCCGCCCTGCATCATGTCGATGGGGAACTGGTCGTGGAACTTGCCGTCGACGATCTCGCAGCAGGCTGCGATGATGGCATTGGCGATGGTCTTGTCCAGCACGCCGAGCTCGGCGTTTGCTGCCGCCGCAGCCATCTTGACATAGGCGATTGAGATCACGTACTCCGGATAGTCGCACATCCGGGTATTGGAAATCTTATAATTGTTAAGCGCCCTCTGGGTCTGTACTCCGTAGTAGGCGTCC
>JBGUGW010000074.1:0-4368 GCA_045111695.1 Candidatus Cryptobacteroides sp.
CACAGTGACTTCTCCGGAGCCCATGCAACGGTATGCGGGGATGGGAAGACGGCTTGCCTTGCGGCCGTCGAGGCTGTAGGAAACGACCGAAGGGCCGGAATAAACCTCTTTCTGAGTCTTCTTGTCCGAACCCTCCGTGCTGGGAGGAGCTATAGGAACATATTCTTCAGGATTATCCTCGCGGTTGAAGGTGTTGTTGAGGGCCTCCTGCAGGCGCTCCGCATCCTTGTAGAGCTGTTCGGCATCGGTGTTTCGGTCATCCTTGAGCGCTCCCCGGTCCACGACGACGTTGCGGATGGGAGTGCTGCCCTGGGCGGCGATGATCTCGTCCAGCCTGCGGCTCACCTCCTCCTTGAAGGCGAGCTCCTTTTCCAGCCTCTCGATAGTCTCCTGGCGGGTGAAATCCAGGACGAAGGAATCCTCCTTCCTGAGCGCCAGGCTGAGCTGGCTGGCCAATAAAACAATTATCACCGTGAGATGGACTATCACGGTGATGTATAGTCCGGCGCGGTCTTCTTTTTTCAGCCTTTTCACCGGACCTGTATATTATTTGTTCTTTGCCAGCGACTTCTCGACCGTAGCGCAGATTACGTCGATGGCCACCTTGTTGTGGCCTCCCTGGGGGATAATGATGTCTGCGTAGCGCTTGCTGGGCTCGATGAACTGGAGGTACATAGGCTTGACGGTATTGGTGTACCGCTCTATCACCCAGTGAACGTCTTTGCCGCGCTCAGTAATGTCTCGGGCCATGACCCTCATCAGGCGGTCGTCATCGTCGGCGTCCACGAAGATCTTGATATCCATCTGGTCACGCAGCTCCTTGCAGGTGAAGATGAGGATACCTTCGATGATGATGACGCCAGCCGGCTCCACCGTCACAGTCTCGGTCTTGGAGCGGGAACATGAGATATAGGAATATACCGGCTGGTGGATGGTCTTGCCGGCTTTCAGCTCCGCCAGCTGCTGGCAGAGAAGATCCCAGTCGATGGCATCGGGATGGTCGAAGTTGTGGTGGCGCTTTTCCTCGTCAGTCAGGTCGCTGGAGTCCTTGTAATAGGAGTCCTGCGGGATGATGACGACTTTCTCGCCCTTGATGTTGTCCGAAATGGCCTTGACCACTGTGGTCTTGCCGGAGCCGGAGCCTCCGGCGATACCGATAACCAGCATATTCCTTGATATTAGAATTCAGCGTTCTTGGGAGTGCGGGGGAAGGGGATGACGTCACGGATGTTGGACATGCCGGTGACGAAGAGGAGCAGGCGCTCGAAACCGAGTCCGAAACCGCTGTGGGGGCAGGTGCCGAAGCGACGGGTATCGATGTACCACTCGAGGTTGTTGCGGCTCATCTTGAGCTCGCCGATGCGCTTTTCAAGCTTCTCGAGGGATGCCTCGCGCTCGGAACCTCCGATGATCTCGCCGATCTTCGGGAAGAGCACATCCATGGCGCGGACGGTCTTGCCGTCCTCGTTCTGCTTCATGTAGAAGGCCTTGATCTCCTTGGGATAGCCGGTGAGAATAACGGGCTTCTGGAAATGCTTCTCGACGAGGTAGCGCTCATGCTCGCTCTGCAGGTCGACTCCCCAGTAGACAGGATACTCGAACTGCACGCCATCTTTGATAGCCTGCTCGAGGATCTTGATGCCTTCGGTGTACTCCAGGCGGACGAAATCGGTCCCGATGACGCCGCGCAGACGCTCGAGTAGCTCGGGATCGTAGCGGTCGTTGAGGAACTTGATGTCGTCATAGCAGTTGTCGAGGGCGTACTGGACCAGATGCTTGATGAAGTCCTCGGCGAGGTCCATGTTGTCGTTGATGTCGTAGAAAGCCATCTCGGGCTCAATCATCCAGAACTCCGCGAGGTGGCGCGGGGTGTTGGAATTCTCGGCGCGGAAGGTCGGGCCGAAGGTATATATCTCGCCCAGGGCGGTAGCACCTAGCTCGCCTTCGAGCTGGCCGCTGACCGTCAGGCTGGTTTGCTTGCCGAAGAAGTCCTTGGAGTAGTCGATACCGCCCTTCTTGTTGCGGGGGAGGGGCTGGTTGAGGTCCAGGGTAGTCACCTGGAACATCTGGCCGGCGCCTTCGCAGTCGGACTCGGTAATGAGCGGAGTGTGAAGGTAGACGAATCCCTTGGAGTGGAAATATTCATGGATGGCGAAAGCCATCTGGTTGCGTATCCTGAGGACTGCTCCGAAGGTGTTGGTGCGCATGCGCATGTGCGCGACCGTGCGCAGGAATTCGAAAGAGGTGTCTTTCTTCTGCAGGGGGAACCGCATGGGGTCGCACTCGCCGTAGATCTCGATCTCCTTGGCCTGGATCTCGACAGCCTGCCCGCTGCCTACCGAGGCTACGAGCGCGCCGGTGACAGCTATGCAGGCGCCGGTGGTGATGCGGCCGAGCAGGTCCTCGGCAAACGCGGTCTTGTCAACTACGATCTGGATATTGTTGATGGTCGAACCGTCATTGAGCGCAATGAACGCTACATTCTTGTTGCCCCTCTTGGTCCTTACCCAACCTTTGGCAAGGACATCTTTTCCCGGCTCGCTCATGAGCAGGTCTTTGACCTTGGTCCTGACTATTCTTTCCATAAAGTGAAGTGAAATGATGAATGTTTCTGTTTCAACCAACAAATATAAGTTTTGTCACCCTATTTGACAATAAAAAAGCAGTCCCGGATGGAACTGCTTTTTTACTATATGAGGGAAACGGGAGTTAATTCTCCGCTTTCCTTGCCATGTACATGATCTTAAGCGCGGAGCAGCGGCGCAGCTCCTGCTTAACATCAGTAATGATACCCATTCTGACATCTTCGTCAGCCTTGATGACCGTGGTCATGAACTGACGGTCTGCCTCACTCAGGCTCTCACGCTCTGCAGCGATGAAATCACGGATGTCCTCAGTGGTCTTGAAGGAGTCGTTCAGCTGGATACGGGCATCGGTACCGAACTGGCCCTGATACTGGCGGGTAGGGGTGCCGATGTTGATGTACGAGGAGAGATCCTTCCTTTCGAGCTTGGTGACCTCGGAGGCCTCAGGCATCTTTACGATAACCTTCTGCTCCGTGTCACGCATCTGCGTGGTGACCATGAAGAAGAACAGGAGCATGAACACAATATCCGAAAGGGAACCGGAAGAAATACCGGGAACGTCTTTCTTGCTGTTGCTTCCACCGAATTTTGACATAATCTTATCCTCCTGTTTTATCGTTTGGACACATCCTTAGGTTCGGCCTCAGAGATGTTCTGGGGAATCGCCTTCTTGACGATTTCCTGCTGCTCCTCAGAGAGCCTTGCGAAAGGTTTTCCGTAATTCTTGTTTGAGAACTCGTCACGAAGCTCGTTCACAGCCTTTACCAGCTCGTTCTGGACGGCGATATAGGCGTGGTAGCTGGTACCGCGGTCGTTCTGCAGGGAGATAACACCCTGGGAGACCGGATACTGGCCGTATCCTTCGATTTCCGTCATCTTCTTCTCGGGAAGGTTGGGATCGTCGAGAGGATTGGAGAAGAACTCCTTGACTTTGTCCTTGAGCAGAGAGATGTCCATAGGCTCATTACCTGCGAGCAGCCTGTCAGCGGAGTTAATCTTCACAACGATGATATTGCGGCGGTTAACTTTCTGGTCCTCTACCTTCTGGTTGGGGTCAGGCATAGGAGGCAGACGACGGGACAGACCTGTCTGCGATCCCATGGTGGTAGTCATGAGGAAGTAGCAGAGGAGCAGGAATGCGATGTCGGCCGTAGAGCTCGAATTGATAGCAGGTGTTTTCTTTTTGCCCATAGCACTGATTATTTATTGCGAATGGCCATTATGATCTCACCGAAGATGATGGCGATGATAGCAGCAGCACCGGTGATATAGGTAAGGTTCAGAATGGTGTCCGTGAATTTGAGCTCTGCCGCGGACGGGATGGGAGCGGTCGGGCTGAGGCCGTGGGCCATCTCTCCCTTAGCGAGCAGGTAACATACGAGGCAAAGCGCGGCGGCTCCGACAAGGATGAGACCATATCTCAGAAGGACCTTGGGATTGTTCTTGATGGCAATGCCAAGGCCGATGATGAGGATGGCGAACAGTGCCAGGCCAATCATGATGTATGCCCAGTACAGGAGCGGATCGACCGTGCCGTTGTCATCAGCGACCGTCGCCGGGAATCCCTTGACGAAACCCCAAACGAGGATGGCTACACTGATGATTATCAGTACCAGCTCGATTATTTTGATAAATAAACCGTATTTTTTCATTATGATTGGTATTAAGCCCGATTATTTCTTGTTGTATTCTACCAGAGCGTCGACGAGAGCGATGGAGGAATCCTCCATGTCGATGGAAATGGAGTCGATCTTGGCGAGGATGTAGTTGTAGAACACCTGGA
>JBGUGW010000075.1:0-4883 GCA_045111695.1 Candidatus Cryptobacteroides sp.
CCCGCGAGGAAGTCGCGCGGCTCACCACGCTGGCCATGGACGCCGCGCTCAAGGTCAATGTCAGCGGCGTCCGTATGGAGATGCTCCGCCGCTTCGCGGACTCTCTGGTCTCCCGCGCAAAATAAGCCGCCATGGACAGGAAGGAGCTGGAGATAATGGCCCCTGCGGGCAATTTCGAGTGCCTCGCGGCAGCGGTCCAGGGCGGTGCCGATTCGGTCTATTTCGGCATCGGGCACCTGAACATGCGATCCCACTCCGCGAACAATTTCAAGGCGGAGGACCTGCCGGAAATTATGCGCATCTGCCGTGAAAACGGCATCAAGGGCTACATGACCCTGAACATCACCCTCTATGACGAGGAGATGGACGAGACCAGGCGTGTGCTGGACCTGGCGAAGCAGGCCGGCATAGACGCCGTCATCGCCTCGGACATGGCTGCGATCCTTTACGCACGCCGGATAGGCCTGGAGGTGCATATTTCCACGCAGATGAGCATATCGAATATCGAGGCGCTGCGCTTCTATGCGCAGTTCGCGGATGTGGTCGTGCTGGCGCGCGAACTGCGCCTCGACCAGGTGCGCGACATCCACGATCTCGTCTTGCGCGAGGGCATCACCGGCCCGTCCGGGAAGCCCGTGCGCATCGAGATGTTCGCGCACGGTGCGCTCTGCATGGCCGTCAGCGGCAAATGCTACCTGTCCCTGGCGGAGTACGGGACCTCCGCCAACCGCGGCGCCTGCCTGCAGGTGTGCAGGCGCGGCTATCATCTCACCGACGAGGAGACCGGATTCGACTTGGTCGTGGATAACAAATACCTGATGTCCCCCAAGGACCTCTGTACGATTGACTTCATGGACAAGATCGTCGAGGCCGGGGTCAAGGTGTTCAAGATTGAAGGGCGGGCGCGCAGCGCTGAATATGTGAAGCGCTGCGCGGCCTGCTACCGGCGTGCCGCCGACGCCGTCTGCGACGGCTCGTACACGCCGGAGCTCGCTGCCTCCCTCAAGGAGTCGCTCGCCGACGTGTTCAACCGCGGTTTCTGGGACGGTTATTACCAGGGAGCCTATATGGGTCAGTGGAGCGCCATCTACGGCAGCCAGGCCAAGAAAAACAAGGTCTATTGCGGCAAGGTCACCAACTGGTTCGCCCGCATCGGTGTGGCCGAAATCCAGGTCGAGTCGGCGCCGCTGCACGCGGGTGACGAAGTGATGGTGATAGGTCCGAGTACGGGAGTGGTTGAATTCACTGCGGAAGACATCCGGGTGGATTTCCAGCCGGTGCAGGAGGTCGCCAAAGGCGTCGCCTGCTCAGTCGCCGTTCCAGGCGGAGAGCGTCTCCGCCGCGGCGACAAGCTTTATCTCTGGGTCGACAGGTCTTAGCGCTCCAGGGTCTTTACAGGGAAATTGAAGTAGGTGTCGGGGTACGGCTCGTCCTCAAGCGAGAAGTGCCACCATTCGCAGACGTATGGCTTGAAACCGTGGCGCAGCATGGCCCTGCGCAGGATCATCCTGTTGCAGAACTGTTCTTCAGTGATATCAGCTCCGCCGGTGTATTCGCCGGTCTCTGGATTGCCGCCGTAGTCGGGATGGCTTTCGATGCCGAACCAGTCATGGACCCCGCCCATATCGAGTTCCTTGCCTGTAGCCATGTCGAACAGGGTCAGGTCGATGGCCGAGCCGCGGGTATGGCCTGATTTCTCGGCGATGTAGCCTCTCTCGAAAAGAAAAGCCTTGTCCTGCTCGGGATAGAAATAAGGCTTCATCAGCGAGTCCGCCAGATCCTTTCCCCAGCGGACGAAATGGTCCACCGCACATTGCGGACGATAAGCGTCATAGACCTTTAGGCGGTAGCCCTGCTTGATGACGTCGTCACTGACTTCCTTGAGTGCTTCGGCAGCTTCACGCGTGTAGAGAGCCACCGGCTCCAGATATCCGTCCACCCGCGCTCCGACGAAATTGTAGGTGGCGAAGTAACGTGCCTCGATGATGGCGTCCGGAACGACGTCGGTGAGGTTGACGAATCCGCTGCTGTCCATTTCCGGAGCTACAGCATTCTTTTTAGAACATGATACGAGAGCTGCGGAGACCAAAAGCCCCGCGATGATGAGCCTGGATATGCGCATGGCGTGTATGATTATATCTGGATCAAAGGTTTCTCGAGGGCTTCCTTGAGCTGCTCGTCAGTGCGCAGGCGTATCTTGATGCCTGCCTCCTGGAAATAGTAGCGGACGGCGATCTCTTCCTCGATGAACGGGATGATTTCGTCCTTCTTGAGATTGAGGAATGTCTCCTTGTCCATGTCGATGGCCTTGTCAAGGGCCTCGATTTGGTCTTTCATGCTTTCCGCGAGTCCGTCGGACTCAAGCTCGCGCTTGACCTGGTCGAAATAGGTCTTGGCGCTGGAACGGTAGTCGAACTCCTTTCCCTTGGCGAACTCCACGAAGTCATTGTAATCGGCATCCGTGAAATGGAAATCGTCGAGCGGGGCTATGCTGGGGTGCTTGCGGACAAACTCCAGGGCATATTGCTCCACGATGCCGCTCATCACGACCGAATATGTAAGGCGGCTGTATTCCTGGTTCTTGAGGGTGACGTCGGGGGTGATGCCGCCGCCGTCGCGCACGGTCCTGCCGTGCGCCGTCTTGAACTCGCGCGTCAGCGAGTCCGGAATGTGTCCTACGGACCCGTCCTCGTTGCGGCGCGAGTAATCGATCGCCTGCACGCAGCGGCCGGACGGGGTGTAGTATTTGGCCGTTGTGACCTTGAGCTTGCCGTTGTAGGGGAGCGGACGGATGGACTGCACCAGGCCCTTGCCGTAAGTGCGTGATCCCATGATGGTTGCACGGTCGAAGTCCTGCAATGCACCGGCCACGATTTCGGAGGATGACGCCGTGCCGGAATTGACCAGAACTATGATGGGGAGTTCGGTGTCGACGGGGTCGGAAGTGGTCTTGTATTCGATGGCGGAGGCTTCGTCCTTGCCCTTGGCCGTCACGGCTACAGAGCCTTTAGGCACGAAGAGGGAGACGATATTGACGGCTTCCTGCAGCAGGCCGCCGCCGTTGTTGCGGAGGTCCAGGACAAGCTTCTGCATGCCCTGGGCCTTGAGGCGCTGCACGGCTGCCTTGATCTCGGCGCCCACGCCCTCGGTGAATCCGGACTGGAGGATATATCCCGTGGTGCCGTCCTCAAGCATCCCGGCGTACTCGACGTCGGGGAGTTTGATGCGCTCGCGCACCACGGTGACGTCCTTGATCTCGCCGGTATAGACCTTCTTGACTGTGAAAACAACCGAAGTGCCTGGCTTGCCCTTCATCTTTGTCGTACACTCCGATGCGGTCAGGCCCTGTACGGGCACGCCGTCGATGGCGGTGATCTCATCGCCGCAGCGGAAGCCGAGTTTGTCGGCAGGGGAGCCCTTGTAGGGCTCGTTAACTATGACGTTGGACTCCTTGTCGGGCTTGTAGATGACGGCACCGAATCCGCCGTAGGACTTGCTCAGGAGCATTTCGAGGTCTTCCTCGTCCTCCTCGGGGATATACTGTGTGTACGGGTCCAGGTCATCCAGCATGGCGTCGATGCCCACGCGCTGGATTCGGTCCAGCGGCAGCGAATCGACATAGGAGCGGTTCAGTTCCTTGAGGATGCCGTTCCGGATCTCGACCCACTGGCCGAGCTTGAAGCTTTTCGAGTCTCCGGACCCTTTGGATTGTCCGGAAGCCGTTCCGGCGACCATCAGCGCCGCCAGGACGATGCATATTGTTTTTCTCATAATTGTCATCTCTGTTTGCCAGCCTTGACAGGCTTTTTGTCCGCTGAAAAACCAACACTGCTGATTTCCAACAAACAATGTTCCACAAATATAATCATTTTTCCGGTAGTCTCCTTTCCTTCCACCTTCCGCGAACAATAATGCCGATTCTGTTTGGGAGATGGCATGGAGGCGTGAAGATTGTCGGCTGCGGGTTTTGCCGATGAGTCGAAATGAGCTATCTTTGCGTATTATGAAGATAATCTTTGCGACAGGGAACAAGGGCAAGCTCCGCGAAGCGGCGGAGATCCTCGGCGAGGGCTTCACACTGCTGAGCCCCGCCGACATGGGCATCACCGAGGACATCGAGGAAACGGGAGATACCCTGCAGGAGAACTCCGTCATCAAGGCTGATTACATCCATGCCCGAACGGGGATGGACTGCTTCGCCGACGATACGGGACTCGAAGTGGATGTCCTCGGGGGAGCGCCAGGCGTGCATTCCGCACGATACGCGACCGAGGGACACGATTTCGACGCCAATATCGACAAGCTCCTTGCGGAGTTGGAAAAGCACCCGGGCGAGCCCCGCACGGCGCGTTTCCGCAGTGTCATCACCCTCATTTTCAAGGGAGAATACCATTTCTTCGAAGGCACGCTGGAAGGCATAATCGCGCCTGCGCGAAGAGGCGACAAGGGCTTCGGCTATGATCCGGTGTTCATCCCGGAGGAGTTCCCCGACAATACAGTGGGAGAGCTCGACGAAGAGACGAAGAACGCCATCTCGCACCGTGGCAAGGCCCTGCGGGCGATGGCGGAGTGGCTCCGCGAAAACGCATAGCCGATGGACGCGGACCTGATCGTCCTCAATCTCACCAAGTTGGGGGAGAGTTCCATAGTCCTGCACACGCTCAGCCGGGACTATGGACGCAAGAGTTTCGTGGTCAAGGTCTCGCGCAAGACCCCCATGTCGCAATTCCTGCCCCTGAACATCCTCGAGGCAGACATTACGGAAAGCACGCGCACCACCCTCTGGCGAGCCGGGCGCGTGACTGTAAAGCATCCCCTTTCGGGCCTCCGTTCAAATATCTACAAGAACACCATGACGCTCTTCATGAGCGAAGTCCTATATC
>JBGUGW010000076.1:0-15853 GCA_045111695.1 Candidatus Cryptobacteroides sp.
CCGAGCGGGCCAGCAGGAGGCTCCGCTGGTCCTTGTGGTCGGCCATGTACGCCTCGATGGACGGCACGTCGAAGCTCCACTGCGCCAGCGAGGAGAAGGGGAGCAGCAGGAGGAAGGTCAGTATGGAAAGCAGTCGTCTCATCTCTACGGTTCGTCGGTTATTTCGTCATCTTCGTCACGAAGCCGGGCTTTCATGAGCCAGTCCTTGTGGCACTGCTCGGCGATGGTCATCTTCCGCCCTGCGTCCGCGTTGATGTAGGGCGAGATATCCCTGAGGACCTCCATGATGCCGTACTTGTAGGACATCATCTTCTCCAGACTTATCAGGTCCGAGTAGATCTTCGTCAACCTGCTCTCAACTTCCCGGGCGATCTGCAAGCGGTCGCTGGACCAGAGGAGATGGTAGGTGTCCTCCGTGTCATCCTCCGGCACGGGATCGCTCTTGATGTACTCCGTGGAGACGGTGCAGTCCGGGTACTGGCGAGCCACCTCGGCGATCTTCGCGTTGACGAGGTCCGCCTTCTCACGGTCGCTCAACGACGGGTCGAGCTTCACGAGGGCTGCGACGTGCGTGTCGGAGTACTGGGTCTCCAGGGTCCAGTCGATCTGGACGATCGCTCGGAGGATCTTGATGCCAAGGAAGTACTTCGGCTTGCGGGCGATGGAGAGCTTTGCGGTGAACGTTACCGTCCCCCTCAGACCGGACATCGTTGCCTTGCGCCTGAAGGTATAGCCGCTCCACGAACCGGAGTCCTGCCAGGTGAGGTTAAACGCTCTCTGGAGCTCGGCCATGATGGCTGGGATACGGTGGTAGTCGTCCGTCGGGACGTCATCGTCGTTGTCGGATTCCTGCAGCGCCTCCTCGATGTCCCGGATGCGGGCCTGCACCTGACGGAGCTCCGACTGGAGCGCCTCTATCTTATCCCTATTTTGATTGTATTCATCCCGAAGCGCAGCGGCCTCCTCGATGCTGGCTTCGCTGATCTGCCGGAGCAACTCCGCATTGCGGGTCTGGAGGGTGAGAATTTGCGAGTTCAGGCGGTCTTCTTCAGCCCGCGCCTGCGCGAGCATGGACTGGAGCTCGGAGGTGTCGACGTTCCCCTCGATGACGGAGGTGCGCATGGCGCACTCCTTCGTGTGGGCGGAGAGCGTCTTGCCGCAGGTGCCGCACTTGTACTGCGTGGAGCCCTTCGAGAGGGTCGCGCCGCCGGAGCAGGTGACGCTGATAGTGGCGGCCTCCACGCCCTGGACGCGTCTGGCGTCCGTGGTCTGGTAGTAGTTCTTGTCGCCGCTGGTCAGGACATAGACATCCCCGTCGGGGTTGTCGTTCCATGAGGTCAGCACAATGTTCATACGGGCGAGGAAAGAGCTCATGTCCATCGAGTAGGAGTCGAAGACCTCCTGATAGACATCCTCTCCCGTGTCCCTCTTCCGGATGTACCAGGTCTGCCGGAAATACTGGCCGACGGCCTCACGGGCATAGTCGTCGATCCATTCCCCAAGGTTGTAGCCGCTGATGTCGAAGAGGTTCTCAATGGCGTCTGGGCCGCCGATCATCGACAGGAGCGTTCCTCCAGCGTCGTTCTTGAAGCTCTCGAAGAGCGACTGGTAATTGTCCACGATTGTGATGGCCGCAGCGATGTCACCGCTCAGCAGGTCCTCGAAGCTGCTCTTCTGGAGAAGCTGCCCGGCGAGGTTCGAGGCTCCCTGCCCGATGAGGGCTATTCCTTCCCGGTAGAGCCGGTCCATGTCCTCCTTCAGGTCCTCCTTGGTGATGCCTTCTCCGATACGGCCGAAACGGTCCAGGATGGCCTCGAAGTCGATGCCGCCAAGAGTAGAGAGACGGAGGACGTCGGCGATGTCCTGCCGGATCTGGAGGAAAGCGATGTCGCCGAAGGACAGGGTGCTGTTCGTCACGACGGACTCGAACTGCATGCACAGCGTCTTGGTCTCGTCGCATACCTTCATGAGGTACGAGCCCCAGTACAGCGCGTTTTGGGGGCTTTTGACCATCATCTTGGCTACTGTCCAGACCTTCGGCATGATACGGGCTGACACGAGCCGGTAGATGCGCCTGTAGTACCAGTTCTCGGCAGAGTTCTCCCAGATGCCAAGCTCCGTGAGGGCGCGCCGTTCGAGGAACTTCGAGGAGAAGATGCCCGCAGCAGCGGCCTCCGCCGCCGTGTAGTGGTCGAGGATGTCCTTGACCTGCTCGTAGTAGAATCCTTCCGCCGCAGCGCCGGTGGCGTAAGCGGCCTGCATGGCGGCTGCGGTCTTCCAGTCGATGTTGACGCTGTAGTACTGCGCCCTGAGCGTCGGAGTGACGCCCAGGAGCAGTACCGAAACGCATATGAACAAAACAAACCGCTTCATCGTTTTTCCGGAAGGTTAAGGACGTGTCCGGCGGCGTTGACCTTCTGGGCAAACGCCAGGGGAGCTCCGATGCCGCTTCTATCCCAGTCACGGCAATAGGCCTCAATGGCCGTCCTGTGGTCGCACCCGAGCTCGGACTTGTATATCTTGAGAGCCTCCTTCTCGGAGCGCTCCGTAGTGTATGTCATGTAGCATTCGTGCGGCTCCTCGACACCGTAGACGGCGCCGACCTGGCCGCGCCGGATGAAGACCTCCCGGAAGAAACTCCGCCCGTCCTTGTTCTCCAGACGGTTGATGGTGAAAATCTTCTTGCAGTCCACCTCCGTGAGTCCGAGGATGGACTGGATCTCGTCGAAACGCTCCCTGAACTTGCTCTGGTCGAGCAGCATCACCACGTCAGAGTTGTTGATGATCGCCTCCTTGACGATGGGGGAGCCGACGATGTCCTGGATCTCCTGCGTAACCACGCCCACGGATGCCCAGAACTTTCTTGCGGTCTTGTACATGTACTTGATGTACTCGGCCATCATCGGGGAAGCGATGGCCTTCCAGGCCTCCTCGATGACAAGGACCTTGCGGTTCTTCTTGATCCGCATCTTCTGGATGAAGAGGTCCATGATGATAAGGGTAACCAAAGGGAAGAGAAGGGGATCGTCCTTAATCGAGTCGATCTCGAAGACGATGAACGTCTCGTCGAAGAGAGTGGTGTCCAGGTCTTCGTTCAAAGTAACTTCATGGTTTCCTCCCCTGTAGAAGTCCTTCATCAGGTAGTTGTAGGCCGCGAGGTCGATGCCCGCGAGGTGGTTCTCCTCGCAGATCTGGGGGATCCTCTTGACGCTGAACTCGTAGAAGGAGTTGAAGTTGAGCGTCTCAATGCGCCCTGCGAAATGGTTCTCGTAGTATTCGGTTATGGTCTGCTCGATGAGCTTGTCCTCGGTCTTGGTGACCGTCCCGTTCGTGCCCTTCCAGATGAGCATAACGAGGTTCTTCAGGAAGCCCACCTTCTCGATGTTGTACTCCGCGCGCGTGATGCGGAACGGGTTCATGGTGATCGGATGCTCCTCGGTATAGCTGATATATTTGCCGCCGACGTACTCGCAGAGGCCCTCGTAGGAGTTTCCGGTGTCCACCATCACTATGTCGGTATCCTGCTCCCAGAGCTGCCGGACGACGGAGTTCATGTGGAATTGATTTTCAACGACTTTTATTGCTGAAAATCAACTATATAAGAAAATAACGGTACAGCTATCCGTTAGGGAAAAGTGGGAAAGAAAAAGTTGTTTTCAGGGAGTGAAAGGATTAGAAAAGTCGTGTGTTTTTGAATGGAAGATTTAACTAAATCTTAACAGTTGATAAGCATTTTTAGTGTTTTGAAAAATAGCGAATTGGAAGGATCAAAGACACCAAATGCAACTCTTGAAATTGTTGATATATATCAAGAATACTATAATTCTACCCCAAAAGGCAACGTGTCATTTTGATATATCGCTATAAAGTAGTACCTTTGCACAAAATAGTTATTTGCAATCATGTAAAAAGAAAGGTTATACACGAAATACAAATTATAGAGCGGGCTGGATTTATGCCAGATCCTTGTGTATAACTTATGTCATATCCCGTTTTGTTTTACATTTAATAATTGCAAATAATTATGAGCTTAATAGTTCAAGATTTATCGTATATACATCCAAATAAGGATTTCCTGTTTCAAAATATCACTTTCACCATACCGGCTGGAGAGAAATGCGCCATTGTCGGGAATAATGGTGTAGGAAAATCCACACTCCTGAGAATATTGGCAGGAAAAATCCCTCCTGCAACAGGAACCATCGTGTGTGATGACATCTTGTACATGATACCACAGCATTTCGGGCAATTCGATGGTATGAGTGTTGCGGAAGCATTAGGATTGGCAGATAAGTTAAGAGCTTTGTCAATCATATTGGACGGGCGTGGTACAGAGAAAGAATACGAACAGCTAAACGATGAATGGGACATTCCGGAAAGGTTGACGGAAGCTTTCGCCAAATGGCAAATCGGACATATCGCTCCAGATATGCTCATGGGCAACCTTAGCGGCGGCGAGAAAACAAGAGTCTTTCTTGCCGGACAGGATATTTTCAAACCCTCCATTGTCCTAATGGATGAACCGACCAACCACCTCGACACGACAGGCAGAGCTTTGGTGTATGAAGACATTGCCCATACAAACCGTACCACCGTCATTGTCAGCCATGACAGAACGTTATTAAACAGGCTTTCCGCAATTTATGAAATGTCTCCGACAGGGATGCAATTCTATCCCATGAATTATGATGCGTATCGGGAAACTGTTGATGCGGAAACTAAAGCTAAAGTGACACGGCTGGAAAATCAACAGAAGGAGCTAGCAAAAGCCGAGAAGTCTGCCCGTAAAACAATAGAACGGCAACAGAAACATGCTTCGAGAGGAGAAAAGCAGAATGCAAAGAAATGTGTCGCACGCATTTCCATGGGATTATTACGTAACAAATCGGAAGCAACAACATCGAGGCTGAATAAGGTGCAACAGGGAAAAATGGAGGCAATGAGACGAGATATACACGAAATACGTTCGTCCATCAATGAATATACAGAGATAAAAATCGACATGGGAAATTCTGCCTTGGCAGGCAAAAAGCTACTTGTGGAGGCAAAACATGTTACTTTCAAGTATGTTGGTCGGAATACTATGTGGAGGCAACATCCCTTGGATTTATCCATATTCAGCGGTGAACGCATACGGCTTCAGGGAGATAACGGATGTGGTAAAAGCACTTTGCTCAAACTTATAACAGGGGCATTGCAGCCTACAAGCGGTGAAATACTTCTTAAAGAAACGCTGAACATATTGTATCTTGACCAAGAATATTCGTGCCTTGACAATGAGTTGACTGTTTACAATCAGTTGGAGGCTTGTAACTCCAAGAGACCAGAGCACGAACTTAAGATGCTGTTGAACCGTTTTCTGTTTACACCTTCTACATGGGACAAGAAGTGTAGAAGTCTTAGTGGAGGAGAGAAAATGAAACTTGCCTTATGTCACCTGATTGTCTGCGAAGATGCGCCAGACATGATCATCGCTGACGAGCCGACTAATAATATCGACATAGCAAGTATGAATATACTGGCAGCGGTATTAAAAAACTACAAAGGAACATTGCTTGTAGTCAGTCATGATGAGCAATTCATCCATGATCTGGGTATAGAGCGGACAATAAATTTTTCTTAATATAGTTGTCAAGGAATTATCATTTACCACTATAAAACAGCTCCTTGGACGCTTGGAGAACCAATAGAGGTACAAAAGAGGGAAAATGAGAGGGAAAATGAGCCTTGAAACACTGATTTATACCTTTCAGCGAGAGATTTTTAAGGAATTTCATTACCTTTGTATTCGGATTGAGGCAACTCTATCCAAGACATACGAAAAAAATAAGAAGCGGTATGCTCTCTTGTAAGTCGAGAACGTAGGAAATTCAAGACACTGCACAAGGATAGCATAGTGGTTCTCACGCATATAGCGTGGGCTGCTATACTACATTCGTGCATTTAGGTTTCCTACGACCTTCGACTTAGAATGTTGCATCAGTAGTCCGCGCTTCTGTATTTAGTAACACGCTCCATCGGACTGTGGAGCAAAAAAGAAAATGACAATGGAAATGAAATTTTGTCAGAGCTGCGGTATGAAGTATTACAAGGAGATTGTAGAAGGCGAGTAAGACTATTCCGAGAAGGGTGAGGCGTGGTATATGATGGGGCAGGCATATAAACAGTTGGCTGATTTCAAAAAAGCATTCACTTGCTTCAAGAAAGCCACCGCGCATGATTATTCCGAAGCGTTTGCAATGGTTGGCGATGCTTATTTGGATGGTCAGGGCGTTGAAAAGAATCCAGCAAAGGCTCGCCTATGGTACAGGAAAGGTGCCGATATAGGTGAAATCACCGCGACATTGAAATTGGCCGACTGCTATAAGAATGGCATAGGTGGCAAGGTTGATTATTCAAAAGCGATGGAACAATACCTGCATCTTGCAGAACGCACAGGTCGTTTCTGGAATAGGTATGCCTGCGGTATCGGAACCGCGCTATACGAAATCGGCAATATGTATCTCAACGGATTGGGTGTGCCGGTCGATTTGAAGAAAGCCGCCCGTTATTTCAAACTTGCCGCTAAGAAGGGCAACACTGATGCGGAAAACGCGCTCAACAGCAAGAAATTCAGAGATTTTAAAAGATGAAACTACATACATTGTGTTTCGAGGGTGATCATGCTCTTGAAAAAAGAGAGAAGGAGAAATCCAATTATTGCTATGTCAATCTATATGCCGTTACATTCGGTATCGCACAGTTTATTCTGACAGAATTGCAGCCCATTGACCTTGACGGATGCGGAAAACTGACTATCTGCGCTAATGTCGAGCCTCAAAATGAGGCATACGAACCGGGCTATCATACCTCTCCCGAATTGGGCGTGTCGTGGTATAGTCTTGACCGTGAAACATCCCGGAAACTTTACAGCCTTAAACGGTTCTACAAAGCGTTCAGCGAGGAACTCAGCAATGAGTTTGAGAACTATGTTGCCAATATTATTATGGACATTCTTGTGGAGATTGACCATATGCAAGGCGGCAAAAATAGCCTTGCAGAGTGGCGTAATGACATTTTGGAGCGGATGCGGGAGTGCGGGTGCGAGAAGGAAATCCTGCTTGAAAAATACTCGAAACTGCGTCGCGACAAAAAGTATAGGGCGATGGTGTACCGCTGTATCGGTCATGGCATAGGTGATGCAATAAGAGTCGATTTAGTCAACTGTGTTACAGAAGAGGTCGTTGTGTCAAGGTGGCTGGAGGAACTGCCCCACACTATTGATATGGCGGGGGCTGTCACCAAAACCGCTTGGGATGGAAATACTTTTAATGTGACATTGTATAAAAGAAGTCCAAGTTGGATAGAAACAGTGGAACTTCCTGAAGAACAATCATAGGATCATGATAAAATACGAAAATAAATATACCGACAAGTCGTTTGACATTGATAAGTGTCAAGAATCAGCGCAATCAGACTATGCTCCGGCACAATATCAGTTCGGTCAATGCTATGAAAAAGGCATTGGCGTGGAGCGTAATTTGGCAAAAGCCTTCAAATTATACTGGCTTGCATCGGATAAATGTCGCCCGGCAAAAGAGCGGCTGAACAAAGACAGTTATCAAGGGCAACTCGTCAAATGGCTGAAAAAGGCTGTGAACGGCAAGCAGTTGGCGGGTGCTGACCTTGCGGAAGTAATGTGCATGCTCGGGTGCTGTTATCAGCTCGGTTGGGGTGTGGACTGCAACATGGCTTCTGCTGTGGAATGGTGGCAGAAAGCCGCAGACTTGGGAGATGCCTATGCAAATGACCGTCTGGGCTATTGTTACAGCCTCGGCAAAGGTGGTTTGCCGAAAGATGCGGAGCAGGCTTTCGATCACTATCTGAAAGCGGCACAAGATGGATATTCCAAGGATTATTTCTCAGTGGGATTGTGTTATAAAGAGGGTGACGGAGTGGAACGTGATTCTGAAAAAGCCTTTGGCTGGTTCAAGAAAGCTGCTGAGCATGGCAATCCTATGGCTTGGGTGGAACTTGGTAACTGTTATGCCGCAGGGAATGGCACAGCGCAGGATTATGGAAAAGCAGTCGAGTGGTATCGCAAGGTGGTGGATCTTGGCGGAAATGCCTTCCCCGACGCACTGCGCGGTCTCGGCAACTGTTCTGCGGCAGGGCATGGCGTAGAACAGGATTGGGACAAGGCGGTTGAGTTATACCGTCAGGCGGCAAAAGCGGATGACCCTGAATCGCAGTACCTCCTTGCCCGATGTTATGCCGAGGGACACGGTGTTGAACAGGATATGGCAGAGGCCGTGCGCTTATACAAAAAGGCAGCGACAAATATCAACGAGAACAAGAGATATTTCGGACATCCGAGAGCCATGCGTTGTCTGGGCGATTGCTATGCCAACGGCATAGGTGTAAGGAAAAATGCAAAACAGGCCGCTGCATGGTACGCCAAAGCTGCTGAACATGAGGCGTAAGCGAATTAAACATATCGCCGTTGCTGTAACTCTACTATTGGCAATCGGTTTATGCCGGAGCTGCTATAATATTTTCGTTAACACCGAACAAGAGATTTTCACCTCCCCACAGGGAACGAACACGATTATCGTGCAATACGATTTCATGTCACGCCCGACAGTCTATAAAAAACGATTGCTTTGGGATAAGGAACTTTGGGAATATCCCGGCAGCGGATTTATGGAAACTGTGCATTTCAATGTTGAATGGCTCTCGGAAGATAAAATCCGAATAAGCTATGACGATAAGAATGACGAATACGATGAGGAATTTTTCGTTGAAATTCCATAGTTTCAAATTGCAGTTTTTGAGCGTCTATATTATTGCATAGAGATACCTCCTCGTCCTCTCTCAATCTTCCAATCATACCGACCTTCTGCGACATCGCCAACCTCATTGAGTGTATGGCGATGTTTTATTTCGTCAAATGGTTGCAAATGCTCCGCATAGTCACATAGCCATGTACCGATTGCTTTCTGCTGCTTGGTAGTTTCCCCATAAGTCTGCATCACGTTCTTGATGTCGGCGGCTTCGGAGGGAGAAAAGAGTGACTTGTGCTGTTCCGTTGCGAAATGGATAATCGCTTCAATGGCTCGCCGGAACACCTCGCTTGCCTTGTAGAGAATATCGGCGATGATATTCAGAATATCCCGGCTCGATTTCAGCGCACCTTGCAACTGTCTTATGGTCTTGTCCTTCTCCGCCGTTGCCCGGCTCACCGCCATGCTGATGCGGTGCTGCTCCCCGCTCTTCTGCTCACGGAGCTGCCGCAGAACCGTGTCTCTCTCGGATTCATAAGTGTCAGCGATTGCCATGGCACTGTCACGCTCCAGTTCGACTGTCCGCTTCGCATCGGTCAGTGCCTTTGTCCGCTTCGCCACCTCCTTACTGACTTCATCGGGGAACGATTCTTTGATATGCTCGTTCTCGGCTTTCAGTCTCTCGTTCTCCTGCTCGATGGCTGCGTACTTGCCCTTGCCGAAAAGGTTGGCGATGCCGGACTTTATGCTGTCCGTGTTCTCACGGTCAACCTCTCTCGCGCGTTCCTCCTTTTCGGCGATTTCGCTGTCAAGTTCCTCGCTGCGCCGTTGCTTTTCCTCGTTCCCGATCTGGAGTTTTTCATGTTCGGATTTGGCATTGTCCGTTTCACGGATCGCGGCATCCCTGTCGGCTTCGGCAGCTTCTTTTTCCGCCTTTACCTGTTCGGCTTCCTGCTTCTGCTTGGCAAGAATGAAGTCAGCGCGTTCAAGATGCTCCTTTCCCGTCTGCTCCTTTGAGCTGCCCCTTTCCATGTCAAGACACTCAGCCAAAAGCGTCTGCATGTCGCTCATGGCTTTCTCGTCCAGCTTGCAGGATTTGCCGGTGTCGTGGTTCATCCAGTCCCATACGATATGGGCGTGAAGGTTGGGCTTCCATGTGGCGGTCTCTCCGGGGATGCCGTAATGTCCCTCGTCACGGTGGATGAAGATTTGCAGTGCTGTGATTCCCCACCGCTCCTTACACACCTGGCAGAAATGCTGCAACTGCTCCATCGTGGTATCATCCTTGATTACCACGACACCCTCTTTGAGCGGAGTGCTGCCGCGTACGACGGTCACCTTCCCGGTCTTCTTGTTCACACGCTCCCGGTCTTTGGTCTGCATCGCCCGACCTGTCTTCTCCTTTACCATCGCGGCTATCTGATTGTAGCGTTCCGACAGCGATGTGCCGCCGAAATCAGGTGCTACCCATGTCTCGTTTGCCGCCATGAGGTCGGTACGGACATAGAACTTTTCCTTGCCGATATGGGCGAGGTATTCCGCTGTGCGCCTGTTGTGCGCCTCGCTGCTTCCGATGTTGCAGGGCTTGATGTTGATTGATGTCTTCTGTGCCATAGGCATGATGATGTTTACAGATTTACAATAGGGAAAGGGTTATTAGGGCGGAGCCTTAATCGGAGGGTGCAGGGAGAGGGTCACTTCCTGCTCGGGGTTCTCAGGGGTCGAGACCTCTGAGCGGAGATTCCAAAGAGAGGGTCACTCTTTGGTCAGGGGTGTTGGGGGCTGACAGCCTCCGACCGGGTTCTTAGGGCAGAGCCATAAGTGGGACGGGGCAAAGCCCAGCCCCTCGGGAGAGCCCACAACTACGGAAGCGAAGCGTGTAGTTATAGTGGGCTATATCTGGGCAAGCCCAGTCAGTCACCCCACGACAACGGAGTACCGCTCAAAAACGCTCCCTATGCTTCCCGACCTGCCGAGCCTATGCCGGAGTAACCTCGCCGCCATCCGTGCCGTCCTGCGCCTCGCTGTGGCTCCCTGCGCCGTTGCCGCCGGATGCCATGTCGCCACTGTCTATGATATGCCGATTTGCGGCTGTGTCCGCCATGAACATATCGGACGGCGGATTATGGCTACCGCCGTCATGCACATCGGCTGACGGATTGGAACTGTCTGACAAAAGAAGGGAAGAAGAAAGGGATGCTGCGTCTGTCGCAAGGATGTCCGTTTCCTTCCCTCTTGTGTGGCAGTCAACGGCTGCGCCTCCCGGTTCATCCCCTGACGGCAGACTGTCGGAAACAGGTGTCCGCGCATCGCCCGTCTGTCCTTTGGCGGCAGCCGAAGGTCTGACATAATGGGGATTGGTGACAAGGACACCTCCGACATACCAGCCCGTGAGAAAATGCAGGGAGTGGACGGAAGTGCGGTTGTTGGTCTTGGTGGTCAGCATACCGAGGCGGTTAAAGCTGTCGATTAGCTTGCCGACCGTCTTACGGTTGCAGCCTAAAAACTCCGCAAGCTCCACATCGGAAGCCGCCACCTGTCCCACCTCAAGCACAATATCAATGCCCTTGATTTTATAGTCGGTTCTTGTCCGCACAGCACCTTTCATCAGGCGGTAGAGGCACTTTTGTCTGAGAGGGGAAAACCTGCCTTCCAAAAGAAAATCCCACTGTCCGGCTGAAAGGATGGTGCAGTAGTGTATGTTCTGTATCTCCTTGTTCATGGTATGTGACATTATGGTGCTACTGCGGACATCCGGCTCTTGCCGTCCGTCAACGCTCCCGGCTTGCGTTTTTTGCCGTTGCGCAGTTCCTCAAGCCGTCTTTCAATCTCGCTCTCGCTGGCTACTCCCGATGTGCCTCCTTGTTTGATCCAAGCGATGACTTCATCCTCGAAGAAGTAGAGTTTGTTACCCCGCTTGTGGTACGGAATACGTTTGTCGGATGTCATGGCATAGATGGTTGACGCGGATTTTCCGAGTAGCTTTGCAACCTCGTTCAAAGTAAGCAAGGTGTGTGCCTCGCCATGCTGCGAGGGTGCGTCACACAGGAATTTCTCCACACGTTCAGTGAGCAGTCCCACCTTTTCAATCAGCATGGAAACCGCCTGCGGAAGTTGGTCGAATGTTATGTTGTTCATATTATATATGTGTCGGTTTTTATTTGAGTGTAATCTGTTCGGATGCCTTGCGCTTGAGGTCGTTCACCACATCGGCATAGACCTGTGTCGTGCCGACATTGCTGTGCGTGAGCATCTTTGAAATGGTATAGAGGTCTGTTCCTGCGGCAAGCTGAAGGGTCGCGTATGTGTGCCTGAACCCATGGAACGTGATGTGCTTGGTGATTCCGGCAGACTTGATCCAGTCCTTGAGATAGAGGGGAAGAATTGTCTTCGTCAGCCCCTTGAACACCTGTCCCTCGCCGCGCTCGCCGCATAGTGCGAGTGCTTCATCCGACAGCGGCAGCACGGCTTCCGTCTTGGTTTTCTTGGTGACGATGTGCATGCACCAGCCGCCGTCAGCTCCTCTTATGATGTTCTCCCATTGCAGACGGATGATGTCGCTGATGCGCAGACCCGTAAGGCAGGAGAACAGTGCGGCACTCCGTATAACAGGTTTCTCGCAGGGAGTGGCGGCAAGCATCCTCACCTCTTCAAGCGTCAGGAACTCGCGTTTCGTGCTTGACTCCTTGGCGTGCTTCAGCCGTGGGGCGATGTTCTCCTTGATGCGTTTCTCCTCGTATGCGATGCGGAGGACGCATTTCAGCTTGTTGAGGTTGTTGTTGGCGGTAGAAGCCATCATCTTGCCCTTGGTTGGAGTGGTGAGCGACAGCAGATAGGTGAGAAATCCCTGGCAGAAGTCAAGCGTCAGATTGTCGAAGGTGCAGCTTCCGCCGCAATACTTCTCGAAGTGCTTGTAAGCGGTGTTCCAGTTGCGGTAATTGTCATCGTCCGCCATCTTGGAACGGAAATACTCAAGAAAACTCTCCTTGCCGCGGTTGCGGTCAAGGAATCCGTATTCCTCGTTGATGATGGCTTCGGTTCTGCGGCATTTGACAAGCTCGGCATTGCGGAGCATGGTCTTGTTGAACTCAGCCTCGAATTTGTCTTTCGGGTCGGCATAGATGTATATTCCCAGATACTCCCGTCTTGTCGGCTTGCCTGTCTTGGGATGCCGTATAGCCGGGTAGAAGTCAAGGTATAGCGACACCTGACCGTTCTTGATGGGTCGCTTCCTGACAGTCACTTTCGTGCAGATGTTTGTCATATCGGTTCTGTATTTAATTGTTGTTTAATTCATTGTCCTGTTCTCTCTTGGCTTTTGTGCTTGCGCTCTTGCGTTCCGCAATCTTTCGGGCGGCATCCCAATCGGCTTTAAGGTAGTACAAACGATTACCGTGTATGCGCTTTGTCCTTACCCCGTGGGTGAGCGCGAACCTGCGGACTTGGGTCTTTCCCAGCCCGAACAGGCGCATGATGTCGAAACAGGAATACCAGTGCTCCGACAGGTTGCTTCCCAGCCGTTCCGCTTCCTGCGCCATAGCCTTGTCAACCTCGGCTTTCGGGAAGCACTTGGTGGCGTTGGCTTTGATACAGGGTATCGAGTATCGCATACGGAGATTGTAAAATCGCCCGTAGGTATAATTGAATTTCCGGCATATCTCAGCCATCGTATAAAGGTCGCCTCCGGCAGTCTCCCTGTCCGTGAACGTGTCGCGCACGGACTGTTTGTAGTTTGCCGCCGGAATGAGCTGCCGTTTCGGGCTACCCTTCGCTTTCTTCTTTCCCTCCTTTTGAGAAAGGTCTTTTTCGGTGTTCGGTGTATCTTCGTTCATCTTCTTTTTTGTCTTTTTACCCTGCCTGGCGAAGATTGACACGCTCCGCTTGCAGTAGGTTGTCTCTTTAATCATCAGAAAGAAATCCTCCCTGGTGATGATTGTGATGTGGTATGTAAGTCTGCAAGCCCGGAGAGTGCCTTTATAAATGAGGTTATACACTGTCCGGCTGCTCACTTGCAGGATGTCCGCCACTTCCCCGATGGTGAGGAAAGGCTTGTCGGTCATGCCCCGGTCATAGCCGGGCTGACCTGTTAAATTGTGTTTAATTTGACGGTCCATTATCGAAGAAATTTGTTGCACGCTCTTGAAAGCTGTTGCACGTTGCTGAAAGAAAGTCGTGCCGTGTGACCCCTCTCGCGTGGTACAATCGCGGTACAAAAATACTCCGAAAAGGACGAATCGCCAACAGGCGAAAATCTCGTTTGTTAAAATCTATTAGCTGAAAATCAAGGTATTATAACGCCGATTTTTGCAGCCGTTTGTCGCCGTTTTGCCCTCCGAAACTCCATGTGGAACGACTTGCCGCTACCCGATGGCCCCAGGCAGAAGAAGTTCGAATTGTCCGTGATCTTCTCCTTTCCCTCCTTTCCGCTGATGTCGATGGCCACGGGCACGCCCTGACGATCGGTGTACCAGATCTTCAGCGGGGAGTCCTCGCTCTTGACCGTCCTCTCCTTGTACATCAGGCAGGCGGCCGCGTCGCCTAGGGTCAGGAAGCGGTCGTAGTCGGGATTGAGGCTGTAGCTGTTCCCCGGGAAAGACCCGACGAAGAGCTCCAGCTGGTTGTATGCCCGCTTGCTGATGTGGATGCCCAGCCGTCCGAAGGCGTTCTCCAGATAGTTGGTGCATTTGTGCATGTCCGTGTCACGGCCGGTCACCACCGCCATGCTGTAATGGCAGTAGACGAGCTGCTTGCTCTCCCGGGCGATGATGTCCTGGACGTTCTTGATGTCCTCCACGGCCATCTGGTTGGCCGGGCTGGGTATGCTGCCGTGACGGTTCTTCTTCTTTTCCAGGGCCCCCAGCTCCTTCTTCTGCGCGGGCATGAAGATCACCTGGTTGTAGATGACCGCC
Source organism: Candidatus Cryptobacteroides sp. (assembly GCA_045111695.1). Lineage (GTDB taxonomy): Bacteria > Bacteroidota > Bacteroidia > Bacteroidales > UBA932 > Cryptobacteroides. The sequence continues at coordinate 14,672 of JBGUGW010000076.1, forward strand.
TGAGTCTCCGGGACGGAGTCCACGGCGCTCACCAAGTCCACCGGCATCGAGGAGTTGTTGACCTCGATGCTGGTGAACGGACGGATGAGAGAGGGGAGGGAAACGCTGTCGACATCCACGAGGGAGTAGAACTTGCAGCGGCGGTCGCCCATGGAGATGCCCTCCTCGTCGATCTGGAAGCCGGTCATCGAGAAGGTCTTTCCGGAGAAGTCCAGGGCGAAGTAGCGGTCCACGTAGCCGCTGGCTTCCCGTTTGGAAAGGAAGCGTGCGCGGATGCCTGCGTCGCGGAGCAGGTCCTGGACCTTCCGGATCTTCACCATGAAATCCCGCCACTTGCGGGCGTCATAGGACATGAGCCTGCCGCCCTTGCTCTCCTGCGTGATCACCAGGCAGGTGAAGGCGTCGGTGTGCTCCCTCCCGTCGAAATAGCGGAAGTAGCAGTCGGAGAGGAACTCGCGGCGGCCGGGATGGTCGTCGCGGAAGCTCCGGCGGCAGAAGATGTCCTGCTTCTGGAGCGCATAGCCCTCGCCGAGGGTCTCCGCTATCGTAGTGAAGAGGGAAGTGAACTCGTAGTACGCGTCGATGTTCGCGGAGTATTTCTGCACGGGGTTCTCCATCCGCAGGACGGCGGAGTAGTCGCCGTTCTTGGTGTACAGCACACCTATCCCTTCCACCTCTTCGACTGTGAAGTAGATGTCCTGGAAGATGCGGCTGCGCTTGCCCCCGGTACCGAAGGCGAGGACGGAGACGGCCATGCCGACGAGGACCGCCGCGAATACAAGTATCACATACAGAATCATTTCCCTCTTTACGATTGTTGGTTTACAGTCTCTTGGAACTGGCGTATACGAAAACGCCGTGTTCGGTTTTCTTCGAGTGAAGGCCCCGCCGCTGCTTGAACAGGATCATTCCGGCACCCACACAGACGGCGATGACCAGTACGACGAGGCCCACTACGAATCCAGCGATGATGTAGGCGATGATGAAGCCGAGGATGGCCCCGCCGACCGCTCCTGCGGCCCAGTAGATATACCTACCCTGTAGCCCCATGAACTCAAGGGGACGCTGGAGCCCCCTGAAGAGTGGGTAGTCTGGGTAACGGGTATCCTTGCCTTTGCTTTCCATCCATCTGTCTCCTATTGGTTAGAGACCGAAGAAGAGAGGCAGCGCCTGAGCGGCGGC
>JBGUGW010000077.1:0-2769 GCA_045111695.1 Candidatus Cryptobacteroides sp.
AGTACACCGAAGGTCTCCGCGCCCGTCTGGCCCCGTTCGACGACGTTCCTATCGTCTTCACCTCCGTGGTGAAGATGCAGCGCGTCATGGATGTGCTGGATGCGGCTGCGAGGGTCGCCGAAAATTATCGGAGGAGGATTCCTACGGCACAGCTCAACGAGGCCCTGCTGCCTATCATCGAGGAGACGCCGCCGCCATCCTGGAAGGGCAAGTACATCAAGGTAAAGTACATCACCCAGTTGCCCACCAAGTTCCCGGCGTTCGCGTTCTTCTGCAACCTCCCGCAGTACATCAAGGACCCTTACAAACGCTTTCTGGAAAACCAGCTGAGGGAATGTTTCGACCTGACCGGATGCCCGGTGCAGATATACTGCAGGCAAAAATGACAAAACGTTTTAAATCGGCGCGATTTCCGCGCCGATTTTCGTAAAATATTGCTACTTTTGTGTGATATGGAAGACTTTGACTATCAGAAAGCGGTAGCGGCCCTCGAGGAGATCGCGAAGAAGGTCGAGGACCCGTCCACCGGCCTCGAGGACATAGACCGTTACGTGAAACAGTCCGGGGAGCTTGTCGCCAAGTGCCGCGCGTACCTGCGCACGGTGCGCGACAAGGTCGACTCGGCTTTTGAAGAGTAGGATATGAAACGCAAGATGATATACGATACGGACCCGTATCTGATGCCTTTCCGCACGGCCATCGACGTGCGTCACGCCCGCATACTGCAGACCCGTGACGCCATGGCCTCGGGCGGTTCGCTTTCAGCCGGCGTGAACAACCACCTGTTCTACGGCCTGCACCATACGGAGGACGGCGGCTGGGTATTCAGGGAGTGGGCCCCGAACGCCACGAGGATCTACCTTGTCGGTGACTTCAACAACTGGCACAGGACGGAGGGTTACGCCCTCAAGCCGACCGGCGGCGGGAACTGGGAGATCACCCTACCCAAGATGTTTCTCAACCACGGCGACCTCTACAAGCTCTACATCGAGTGGGTAGGGGGAGGCGGCGAGCGCCTGCCGGCCTATGTCACCCGCACCGTCCAGGACCTCGACACCAAGGCTTTCTGCGCCCAGGTCTGGGATCCCGCCAAGCCCTATGTCTGGAAGCACCGCCGCCCCGGCAAGCGTCCCAACCCCCTTATCTACGAGTGCCATATCGGCATGAGCGGCGAGAAGGAGGATGTGTCCACCTTCGAGGATTTCCGCAGGGACGTCCTGCCCAAGGTCGCCGACCTTGGCTACAACGTGCTCCAGATCATGGCCCTGCAGGAGCATCCTTATTATGGTTCTTTCGGCTACCAGGTCTCCAATATCTTCGCGCTGAGCTCGCGCTTCGGCACTCCGGAGGAGTTCAAGGCACTCGTCGACGCCGCGCATGCCAAAGGCATCGCCGTCGTGATGGACATCGTGCATTCGCACATGGTCAAGAACGAGCTGGAAGGCCTCAGCAATTTCGACGGCCATGACACGCTGTATTTCTACGGCGGGGACCAGGGCCACCATCCCGCATGGGACAGCCGCTGCTACGATTACGGCAAGTCCGAGACCAAGTATTTCCTCCTGTCCAACTGCAAGTTCTGGATGGAGGAGTATCACCTCGACGGATTCCGCTTCGACGGGGTCACCAGCATGCTCTACTGGGACCACGGCCTGGGCAAGGATTTCGTCGGATATGACAACTATTTCAATGAGGGAGTAGACGAGAACGCCGTCACGTACCTGGCGCTCGCCAACATCCTCGTCAAGGAGATCAACCCCAACGCACTGACCATCGCCGAGGACGTCAGCGGCATGGCCGGCCTCGCCGCCCCCATCGCCGCGGGCGGAGTCGGGTTCGACTTCCGCATGGCGATGGGCGTTGCCGACCACTGGATCAAGTGGATCAAGGAGAAGAGCGACGAGCAGTGGTCGATGGGAGAGATATGGTACGAGCTCACCAACAAGCGCGCTGACGAGAAGACCATCAGCTATGCTGAGTGCCACGACCAGGCCCTGGTGGGGGACAAGACCCTCATCTTCCGCCTTATGGACAAGGAGATGTACTTCTCCATGAATATGGAGTCGTCCAATCCCATTGTGGACCGCGGCATCGCCCTGCACAAGATGATACGCCTGCTGACGCTGGCCACGGCCGGCAACGGCTACCTCAATTTCATGGGCAACGAGTTCGGACATCCCGAGTGGATAGACTTCCCGCGCGAGGGCAACGGCTGGTCCTACCAGCACGCCCGCAGGCAGTGGTCGCTCGCAGAGCCCGACTACCTGCGGTACCGTTACCTGCGCAACTTCGACAGGGACATGATACATCTCGTCCGCAAAAACTCGCTGCTCGTCCAGGCCCCCGGCCTGCTCGTCGCGGACGAGGAGAAGAAAATCTTGATATTCAAGAGAAAAAACTGTATCTTTGCGTTCAATTTCAATCCCACCGCATCTTTTGCGGATTACGGATTCGCGGCACCTGCCGGCAAATATACGATAACACTGGACACCGACCAGAGGGAGTTCAACGGTTTCGAGCGCGTGAAGCGTGGGGAAGAGCATTTCACGGTTCACGTCAAATCGCCGAACGGCCCTCAAAACCTGGAGGATACCTTGTATCTGTACTTGCCGAGCCGGTGCGCATTGGTTTTGTGCACAGAGGAGTGACGATTGTTAAAAGTTTAGATATATGGCTTTTTTGAAGTTCAACAAGTCCGAGCTGGTCAATCTCTCCTATTCGCTGAAGAGGGAGATTATCAGCGCCAACAAGACAGGCGCCTACTGCAAT
>JBGUGW010000078.1:0-6049 GCA_045111695.1 Candidatus Cryptobacteroides sp.
GACACGCCGTCGAGGCGCGCCGCGGCCGCCGCCACGTCCTTCTCCAGCGCTTCCTTGCGCAGCTCCAGCGAGTCGCTGTCGAAAAGCGCCTCGGAGTATTTGTCCTTCAGTTCGATCAGCTCGGCTACGGTCCTGCAGGAATATGCCTTGAGCAGGCCATAGAGCGTCGAAAGGCGCTCCTCAACCGCCTGCAGGCGGTCCATGGACACATCGAAACGGGAATTGATAGTCGCGACTTCTCCGGCGATGTCAGCGATCTCGATACGAGCGGAAGCGAGCCTTTCATGGAGCGGCCCGGCTTCCGGCAGGAAACGCGACAGGCGCGAAAGGATCTGGACACAGTTCCGCATTCCGGCATCAGGAGAAGGCGTATCATCCCCTGGAGAGAAAAACTGTTCGAGGGCGCAGAGATTCTCCTTGATGTCCTCTGCATTGGCCAGGCGCTCCTGTTCGGCCTCTAGTTCCTCGAGCTCGCCGTCCTTGAGCGAAGCCCCGTCAAGACGGCGGAATACAGCTTCGTTGTAGTCGCGCTCGGCGTTGATCCTTGCGAGGCGCGCGGTCACCTCCGAGAGCTCCGAACGGAGCGCCAGGAGGTCGGAGTGCGCCTTCCTGCAACTCTCGAGCAATTCACCGTTTCCGGCATACAAGTCCAGGGCGGACAGCTGGAAACGGCGGTCCGCAAGCAAAAGGTTCTGATGCTGGGAATGGATGTCCACGAGGCGCGAGGCAACAGCCGTCAGCAGAGGGAGATTGACCGGGCAGTCGTTCACGAAAGCCCTTGACCGTCCAGAGCGGCTCACCACCCTGCGCAGGATCAGGCTTCCGCCTTCACCCAGGTCGTTCTCCTCCAGCAGACTGAGCAGTTCCGCGTCTCCGCCGGTCTCGAACTCGGCTTCGACGGAGCATGTCTCCGCCCCTTCGGCTATGGCTTCAGCGTCTGCCTTCGCTCCCATCAGGAGCGACAGGGCACCAAGGATGATGGACTTTCCGGCTCCGGTCTGTCCCGTAATAATAATCAGACCCTCCGGAAAATCAATCTCCAGAGAGTCTATCAATACGTAATTCCTGACGCTTAAAGCCTTGAGCATAAGGGATTAATCCTCCTGCTTGGCCTTTCTGTAGAAGAGTTCGTCGTTCTCGAACTCGGAGATGGCGACGAGGTCAGGTTTGGGCTGCCTTTCGTAGTATTTGGAGATCTCGATCTGCTCCTTGTTCTCGAAGACTTCCTCCATGGTGTCACGCTCGTTCTTGAAATCCTCGAGCTTCTTGTTCAACTCTTTCTTCTCGGCCAGCGCGATCTGGTTGGCACGCTTGTAGAGGATGACCACCGACTCGTAGATGTTGCCGGTCGGGGCGGCCAGTTCCTTGACGTCGCGCGTAATGGTGTTGGTGGGGACTTTCTTTGTCTTTTCCATATCTTTTTCTGTTCTCTTACATCATGAATACTCCGCGCTCTCCGCGGAAAGTTTCATTATTTTTCAATCTGCTCTTCCTCTTCGTCGTCAAGCTCGACGCCGGGAACGGCGGTGTTGCGTCCGAGGATGCGCTGGGCACGCTTGTACAGCCCGTCCAGCTCGCTGCGATAATCGGACTCCGGGTATTCGCCCACGAAGTTGAGATAGTCGTCAACGAATACCAGGTAGCGCTCCTTCTGCTTGTTCTGGACACTCATGGAGGCGTACTTGTAGGATGACATGGCTATATAGTACAGGACGTCCTCCCTGTAGATATTCTCCGCATTGTCCTTCAGGACATTCTTCAGGGCGACGGACGCAGCCTGGTAATCCTCCATCTTGTAGTACAGTCGGGCGTTCTCGTAAGCCTTGCGGTCCAGGCGCCCGTTCAGCTCGGTCGTCATGTTCTCGCAGAGAGGGCGGTAAGGGCTCTCGGGATTCTCGACAAGGTAGCGGGAAATCGCGGAAAGCGCGTTGCGGGTGGGTTTCTGGTCCAGCTCGTAGCGGAGAGTCTGGCGGTAGAGGCAGTCGATGCGGAAGAATCCGGCATCAGCCGCGAACGGACTGAGCGGATATGTAGCAATGAAATTAGTGAAATTGGTCTCAGCGGTATAATAATCGCGATAGCGGTAGTTGCTGAGCCCCCAGTAATACAGGACGGTATCACCACGTTCGGTGCCGTTGGTCAACGGGGAAAGCGACTCGAAAAGCTGAGAGGACCTCTGGTACTTGCCCTGGTTGAAATACTCGAACGCGGCGGCGTACTTTGCATCCACGTCGTTGCCCTCCAGAAGCAGCTCATACTCGGACTTGCAGGCGACAGCCGCAAGCAGGCCGATGACGAACGCTGCGATAAGCTTGGTATTTTTCATCATGCTCAATTAAATTCCCAGTAAAAATTTCTCGGCGTCCAGCGCGGCCCGGCATCCCGACGCGGCGGCGTTGACCGCCTGGCGGTAAGTGGGGTCCTGCACGTCTCCCGCAGCGAAAACGCCCTCGACGCTCGTACGGGAGGACTTCCCGTCCGTCACAATGTAGCCGAGAGCGTCGGTCTCCAGCCACTCCTTGAACAGGTCGGAGTTGGGATGGTGGCCGATCGCCAGGAAGAAGCCGTCGATACTGATATCAAAAACAGTACCATCCTTCCTCAGGAGCCTTGCCCCGGTGACACCGAATTCGTCCCCGAGGACCTCCTGGGTGTTGCAGTTCCACAAGACCTCAATGTTGGGTGTGTCCGCAACCCGCTGCTGCATGGCCTTGGAAGCGCGGAGGACATCCCTGCGCACGATCATGTAGACCTTGCGGCAGAGGCCGGCGAGGTAGGTCGCTTCCTCACAGGCGGTATCGCCGCCGCCCACCACGGCGACGTCCTTCTTGCGGTAGAAGAAGCCGTCGCAGGTAGCGCAGGCCGACACGCCCATGCCACGGAACTTGCGTTCCGACGGCAGGCCGAGATACTTGGCGGCCGCGCCGGTGGCTATGATGACGGACTCGGCCTCGATCTCCTCTCCCCCGTCAAGGGTGAAGCGGAAAGGCCTGGAGGAGAGGTCGGCCTTCACTACGGTGCCGCGCCTGACGTCCACGCCGAGGCGGACGGCCTGGGCGCGCATGTCACCCATGAGCTTATTGGCGTCGACTCCCTCCGGGAAACCCGGATAGTTTTCGACGACGGTGGTCGTGGTGAGCTGCCCGCCCGGTTCCATGCCCTCGTAGAGTACGGGGGAAAGGGCCGCACGCGAAGCGTATATGGCCGCAGTGTATCCGGCGGGACCTCCGCCGATGATCAAAAGCCTGATTTTCTCCATATTCCAGTTTTATGAACTGCAAATATAAGCATTTAATCTTTTTTTAATTAACTTTGTAAGACAGATTGTCCGGATTATGAACACACAGACGAGAGACACTTCCGCCATGGACCGTTTCAAATCGGTCCTGAAGCGCTATTCCCTCAAGGCCACGCCTCAGCGCCTGGCCGTGCACGAGGCGATGCTGAGCCTCGGGCACGCCAGCGCCGACCAGGTCCGCGAGTGGCTCGCGGCCCGGGGCGGCACCCGTGTGACGGTAGCCTCCGTTTATAATATCCTGACACAGATGTCGCTGCTCGGCGTATACACGCACCGCTTCAGCTCCAACAACAAGATGTACTTCGACGTGAACAACTTCAAGCACGTCCACTTGTACGACACCGTCAACAACGAGTTCAAGGACGTCATGGACGAGGAGCTCATGGAGATGGTCGAGTCGCGCATCAGGAGCAAGCGTTACAGGGGATACAAGGTCGACGGCGTTGACATCCAGATCATCTGTCATCCAACCGTTAAAAAGAGTTCAGTTTCAAGATGAAAGCGTTCATTCCAAAAGTATTTTCAGCCGCTCTCGCGGCCCTGCTTCTAGTTTCATGCCTGAACAAGGGGGAATACCTCTATACGGATACCGGCATGTGTACCAGGATCGGCGCCGACAGGCTGCAGACCGACAGCGGAGCCATATACAACATCGTCGAGAACAGCAGCGGCTCCAATTTCTCCGAGACGTCCAAGCGTGTCATGATGAGTTGCGACGTCAAGTCCGCAGTACCCGGTACGACCAACGAGTACAATATCCGCCTCATCGATTTCAGGGAAGCCCTGGTCTGTGATCCCGTCACCGCTTCCGCCGTAGCCGTAGATACCTTGGGCAGCGACGGCATCAACGTCATTCAGGCATGGGTTTCCGGAGGCTACCTCAATTCCTACCTCAACATCACTATGAAGAGTTACTCCGACACCGACCATGACGTGAGGGTACTCTTCGATGACGTCAGGAGCAATTCCGACACGCTGTATTTCCAGATGCGTCACAACGCGCACGGAGAAAGCCCCGAAAACCCCGACATGAGCTTCAACCAGCTCTCGCTCGCAGGGTTATATGCTTCATTCCCGATCAACGGCATCCTGCCGGTCGGCGGGAAATATCCCATCGTTCACCTGGAATGGGACTGGTACATAGACGACAGCAGCTCCTACAGCCGCGAAAAGTCCACCCGTTCCGGCAACCTCAAAGTTGAATAGGCCACGGGCCACACCTGAATCTTAACAAAATGAGAACCTGCATCAAGACTATCGTAGCGGCCGTCGCCGCCATGTTCCTGACCCTCGCGGCAGCCGGTCAGGAAACGGGCGTAATCACCCTGCACGGGCACGTCCTTGACAGTTCCAATTCCGAGTCGCTGTTCTTCTCTTCGGTCAGTCTCTCGGGCAGCTCCATCAGCAACGTCTCCAATGCCGACGGTGTATTCTCCCTCAAGATCCCGGAGAATACCCCGGCTGACGCCAGGATAACCATCAGCCATCTCGGCTTTATGACCCGCACCCTTACCGTCGGAGAGTTCGCCGGCAGCACGCAGGAGAAGCCACTTGTCATCCAGCTCGCGCCGATGACCCTCGAGCTTGATCCGGCCCGCGTCAGGGCCATGGACGGACAGGCCATTTTCCGCGCGGCATTTTACAAGATCCGCGACAATTACCCGAACGAAAGGGTGGGCATGACCGCCTTCTACCGCGAGATGATACGCAAGGGCACGGCCAAGTACCTGGTGCTCAACGAGGCCGTCATCGACATCGACAAAGCCCCGTATATCGGCCTCTCCCCCGACAGGGTAGGCATCTACAAGGGACGCGGCAGCCTCAACTATGACAGCTCCGACACGCTTCTGGTCAAGCTCCAGGGCGGTATCAACACCGCGCTGAACATCGACATGGTCAAGAATCCTTTCGTCGGCCTCAGCATCGACGAGATGATGACGATGTACACCTTCGACCTCACGGGCACCGCGATGTATGACGGCCGTTCGTTCTATGCCATCAGGTTCACGCCCATCAACCCCGAGGACGGCATTCTCTTCAAGGGCACGGTCTACATCGAGACCGAAAGCCTAGCCATCGGCCGCGTGGAGTTCTCGCTCGATTTCGAGGGCCGGGCCGAAGAGGCCGCGCGCATCTTCATCGTCAAGCGCTCCCAGGGCATGAGATTCATGGTGAACCGCGCGGACTATGTGGTCAGCTACCGCTGTGTCGACGACACATGGTATTATGACTACTGCCGCGTGGATCTCGGATTCAACGCGCGCAAGCAGCGTTCCCTGTTCAGGTCCAATTTCACCGTGACCGCAGAGATGGCCGTTACCGACCACAAGGAGGGCGGCATCGCCATCGATCCCGCGGAGCGCGTCAAGTTCAAGGATATACTCTCCGACCAGGTGAGCGCATTCGCTGACGACAATTTCTGGGAGGACTACAACATCATCGAGCCCGACCAGTCCATCGACGTCGTCATCCGCCGCATCGTGCGCCAGCTCAACCGCCGCGAGAGATAGCAGCTAAAGACATGAAAACCAGACATTTCATCATTGCGGGAGCCCTGCTCCTCATTTCACTGGCAGCCGGCGCACAGACTGTCAACCTCAGCCATTCCGGCATACTTACCAGCGGATATACCTGGGCCTACGGCTCATGGCATGTCACGGAGTCCGTGCCGGACAATGATGCCGACTCTTACGATTTCTACATCTCCGTCGACAAATACCAGATCCGCATCAAGGACAGGAGCCTGCCCGA
>JBGUGW010000079.1:0-1547 GCA_045111695.1 Candidatus Cryptobacteroides sp.
CTCCAAATCCGCTCCCCAGTCAAGCCGGGAGATGGTCCTGTGGTATGACCAGCCTGCCGGGGACGTTTGGCTCGACGGCCTGTTCATCGGTAACGGATACATGGGTGGCAATGTATTCGGTAGGACTGACAATGAGCGCATTGCACTCAACGAGTCGACATTCTGGTCCGGGCGTCCGCACGACTACAACGACCCCGAAGCCCACAACTATTATGACCAGATCAAGGAGTTGATGTATGCCAAGAAATACAAGGAGGCGGAGAATTTGGTGAACGAGCATTTCTACGGCAAACCTGCCAACCAGCAGACCTATGCCCCTGTCGGAGACCTGCTTCTTGATTTCAAGCCCGGCGATGGGCCCGTCAAGGATTATTATCGCGAACTCGACATGGAGACCGGCATAGTCACCGTCAACTATACCGACGGCGACGTCAAGATGACCCGGGAGGTTTTCATGTCCTATCCCGACCATGTAATGGTGATGAAGGTCTCTGCCGACAAACCCGGCAAGGTGAATGTGGAGGCAAAACTCAAGAGCCCTTTCCAGAGGAGCATCTCCTCCTCGGACAACCGTCTGACTATGAACGGAACATGGAGCTATCTCCCCACCAGGATATTCGACTTGATCGCAAAGGTCGAAGGCGACGGAATGAGTTTCCAGACGGATGTAGTTGCCATTCCCGAGAAGGGAAAGCTCGAGGCGACGGACTCCAGCCTGGTCGTGACAGGCGCCAATTCAGTGACATTCGTCCTGACCATAGCTACCAATCTGGTCAATTACAAAGATATCAGCGGTAATCCTTCAGCGCGCTGCGATGAGGTCCTCGCCGCAATCAAGGGCAAGAGCTACAAGCAGTTCAAGGAAACGCACCTCAAGGACTTCTCCGGCTTAATGAGCCGCGTCCATCTAAGCGTCGGTGACGGCGCCGAAAACGACAAGCCTACCAATGTGCGTGTCGAAGCCCTCAAGAAGGGCGAGCCCGATGCCGATCTCCAAGCCAAGCTTTTCCAGTTCGGCCGGTATATCACCGTCTCCGGCAGCAGGGAGGGCAGCGAGCCCACCAACCTCCAGGGACGCTGGCTTCAGGACCTTCTCCCCAACTGGGGCAGCAAATATACCCTCAACGTCAACACTGAGATGAATTACTGGCCCGCCGAGGTCACCAACCTCTCGGAGTGTACTCCCCCGCTGTTCCATCTGATCGAAGACCTGGCCGAGAACGGTGCCGAAACAGCAAAGCTCTATTACGATGCCGACGGTTGGGTGTCCCACCACAACACCGACCTCTGGCGCGGCACAGCCCCCGTGGACGCCGCGCGCTACGGCATGTGGCCGATGAGCGGCGTATGGCTGTGCCAGCATATTTGGGAGCATTACCTCTTTACGGAGGACATCGACTTCCTCAAGAAATATTATCCCATAATGAAGGGATCGGCCCAGTTCGTGATGGACATTTTGGAAGTCAATCCGAATTACGGTTACCTGACAATCCCTTTCTCCATGTCTCCCGAGCAGGGCTATTTCATCGACGGCAATCCCGAAGAGA
>JBGUGW010000080.1:0-2409 GCA_045111695.1 Candidatus Cryptobacteroides sp.
CGGCGGTCCGAGCGGAAGAAATAAGTGCCGGCGGTCATGAGCATGGAGGAGTCCGCGGGACGCGCTTTAACTCCATTGTCAAACAAGGAGTCCAGCTGGGGCTGGAAATTCTGGAAGAAACGCGCGTCGAGGTACTGCGTAAGGTTGGACAGGTACTGGCTCTTGGCCTGAGGGTGTATGGACGGGCTGGAGACGAAGTCCTCCAGCGTATTGAAGAAACCGTCGAACAAACGGTTCATCCTGTATACCTCAGATTTACCTATGAGCGCGGGGGCATAACCGGAATCCAGGGCGAGGGCCTGGTCATAATATGCCATGGCCAGCGAATCGCTGTCAGCCGCAGCCTTGGCGTCCCCCATCATGGAAAGCACCTGAGGCGAAGGGAAATCCTCGTTAAACTCCTCCAGCACCGCGAAAGCCTCTGCGGCCTTGTCCTGGTGCATGAGGATGTCGTACCGCGCAAGGGCGGTGGTCTCGTCGCGCCCCATAACCCGCTCGATCTCGTCAAGGGTCTCGAGGACCTTGTCCAGGCGGTTCTGCATGGCATAAAGGTTCACAAGCGAATAATGGATCTCCGTCTTGCGGGGGAAATCGGCCAGAAGTGCCTCGTAGGCCGCCACAGCCTCGTCGTCCTGGCCGGTCATGGCATACAGCGCGGCCAGGCGGTCCCTGTACCAGTAGTTGTCGGGGGCCAGGCGGACGGCTTCGTGTATCTCATCTACGGCCTTGCCGGCATCACCGAGCCGTGCATGGCAAAGGCCCATGTAATAATGGGCGGCGTCATTGTCGGGGAAAGTCTCAAGTATGGCGGAGAAGCGGTCCATCGCCGCCTTCGTCGCTCCGTTGTCATAGGCCTGTACGGCATCCACGAGCAGGGACTCGGCGGTATCCCTCAGGCGGGACGTGCGGTCCTGGGACAGAAGGGCGGGAGCGGAAAGGCTCAGAAAGACAATGGTATATATGATGACCGCGATTCTTTTCATGGTACAAAAATACTATAATTATTGGTTTCGCTGCGGCTGTTTTCTGATATTTTAGCTAATTTCGTACCACGGTTTGTAAAAAAATCAGGTGCGTCATGCAACATTTCGGTGATAAAACGCATCTTATCAGTCGGGTGACAACCCAGAAACCAACTTCGGAAACCGTGGCGACCCTAAACGAGCAGCAGATAATAGCTCTCTGCAAGAAAGGAGACAGGGCTGCTCAGAAAGCTTTGTTCGACAGGCTGTCTTCAAGGATGTTTCCTGTATGCCTGCGATACATGGGCGGAAGGGAAGCAGCCGAGGATGTCCTTCAGGAAGGGTTCATATCACTGTTTTCCAAGCTGGACAGCTACACGGGGGAGGGATCCTTCGAGGGTTGGGCCCGCAAGGTCTTTGTCAATACTGCACTCATGACGCTTAGGAAAAGCGACGTCATGCGGCAGAGCGAGGACATCGAGAGCGCGAGAAGCATTTCGAGCAACGATGTCGGAGCCCTGCAGAGCATATCGTACAAGGAGCTGATGGGTATGATAGCCGAGTTGCCGCCCGGATTCAGGACAGTGTTCAACATGTTCCTGATCGAAGGATACACGCACAAGGAGATCAGCGAAGCGCTGGGCATCACGGAAGCCACTTCCCGGTCGCAGCTCCAACGCGCGAGGGTCATGTTGCAGAACAGGATAAAGAACAGAAAGTAAGATGCAGAACGACAAGTATACAGATTTCGATCTCGAACTGAAGCGGATGCTTCATGACGCGGAGGAAGAAGTTCCTTCGCGGATTTGGGATGCGGTGAGCGGTGAGCTCGACCGCCGGGATCGCAGGAAGGTCGTCGCCATTCGCTGGCGGCGGGCTGCCGTCGGCTTTGCCGCCGCCGCGGCCGTCCTGTCGGGCATCTTCGTATTCCTCGGCCGCGACCGCGCCGCAGAGCCTGCCCTGACCGCCGAAGCGGTTCAGGAGCAGCCCGTGAGCGCGGACGTTACCGTCGAAGAGGCCGTTCCCACCATCGAGGAGCAGATAGTTTCCGCCGGCACGGCGCTTGCCGACGTTCCCGCGCATGTTACGAGGAACACAGCATCAAGCACCATTCCCTCAGAGATTGCCCCTGCAAATGATTTCGTTCCCACTGAGGAAGAGATCGCAGAGATTGATATTGAAACCCCTTCGGAAACTGCCGCAGAGACTGAAGCAGCGATAGTCGCCGAGAATGAAGAAGCCGTGCTGCCGGAAAGCAATGAGCCGATACAGGATCCCGTCGTCCGCCCCGCGGATACCGACACCCGTACCGCCATCACCGGCACCGCCTTGGACCCGTTCGCATGGCCCGAGGATACCGAGGTCGAAAAGGACAGCCATCTGCCGTCGTTCTTCATCGCCGGCAACGCCATGACCAATGACTTCACCGGCAAGGACATCCGCCAGA
>JBGUGW010000081.1:0-3979 GCA_045111695.1 Candidatus Cryptobacteroides sp.
CACAAAAATGCGGGCTGCAAATATACGAAACTTTTTTAAAATACCAAGCGGTTGATATCCATTTATTTATTAGCGGAACTTCTCGTACTCCGGCATGGCGACGTTGGCGATGACTTCCTTGACCTTCTGCTCGTCGCGCGGGCAGATGAGAAGCACGTCGTCCGTATCCACCACGATGAAGTCTTCGAGTCCGCGTACCGCGACGAGCTTTTCGCGGTCGGAGGTATAGACCAGCGTGCCCTTGTTCTCGCGACAGAGGGAGGGCCCGGCCAGCGTGACATTGCCGCTTTCCTCGAGGCCGAGGCTGGAGACGAAGCCGAAGAGGGACTCCCAGCTGCCGATGTCGTGCCAGCGGAACTTGGAGGGATACACCCACGCCTTGTCGGTCTTCTCCATCACGGCGTAGTCAATGGATATCTTGCTGATACTGGAATAGATACGTTCGAGGAATGCGGCCTCCCCTGGGGTGCCGAGCTCGTTCTCCCAACCTCTGAAGAGAATCTCCACTTCGGGCATGTGCTTGGCGAGCTCCTCGCGGATAGTGCTGGCCTTCCAGACGAAGATACCGGAGTTCCAAAAGAACTCCCCGCTCTGGAAGAACACCTCCGCCAGGGCCTTGTCGGGCTTCTCCGTGAAGGTCTTGACCTTGATCGGCTTGCCGGCTTCCTCTGTCCCGTCCTGCACTCCCTGGATATATCCGAAGTTGGTGTCGGGCCTGTCCGGAACGATGCCGAGGGTGATGAGCGCGTCGGAGGACGCGGCATAGTCTAGGGCATTACGGATGGTCTCCTCGAAGATGTCCTCGTCCTGGATCATGTGGTCGGCAGGGGTCGCCACCATGACGGCGTCAGGGTCGCGTTTGAGGAGCGTATAAGCCGCCAAGGCTATACACGGGGCGGTGTTGCGGCTGTAGGGTTCGAGGATGATGTTTTCTGCGGGAATCTCCGGAACGGTCCTGGCGACCAGGTCGTGATATCTGGCCTGTGAGACGACTAGTACATGGTCGGCGGGAACGATCCGGGAGAAGCGCTCGAAGGCGAGTCTCAGGAAAGACATTCCGTCCGGAGTCAGGGCGAGGAACTGCTTTGGCATCTCCTCGCGGCTCACGGGCCAGAACCTGGAGCCGATACCTCCGGCCATGATGACACAATAGTTATGGTTATTCATTGGTTATCAGAAATTTATAGGTATATAAGCCTGTGGGTAGTATTTCGTTTCTATCTTTTCTCCTTCAAAAATCACACTAAACACGTCGAAGAAAACCTCCTTCTGCACAAAATGCGGTTTATTCTCCTCAGAATGCAAAAAGGCGCGCGCCGCGGCGATCAGTCTCTTCTGTTTGCGGTATCCGACATTCTCCTCGGGGCCAGCCTGGACCGGAGCCACGCGGCTCTTGACCTCCACGAAGTGGATGCCTGCCGCGTCGGTCGACACGATGTCGACCTCGAGGTGGCCGCTCCGCCAGTTGCGGGCCACGACCGTATGGCCGTTCCGCGCCAGATACCCGCATGCCAGATCCTCCGCCATGCGTCCTATTTTCATCCTTGAAGTTTCCATAGTCTATGTCGTCCCTCATTCGAACTCCACGATCGTCACTCCGCTGCCGCCGAACTGTATGTGCTCGTCATGGCAGCTGACGCCGGGAATGGTCCTGAGGTATTTCTGTATCTCTTCGCGCAGCACGCCCGTACCCTTGCCGTGGATGATGCGCACGGAGCCCATGCCCAGCATCATCGCGTCATCGATGTAGTGCGTGACGATGTCGAGGGCATCGCTCAGGCGCTCGCCGCGAACGTCGAGCTCCGAGCGGAAATTGAGCTTGCGCGCGGTGATGGACGGGTCCTCGCGCTGCTGGACGGGCCTTGCGGCCTCCTTTGAAGCCGCCTTGAATTCGTTGGAAGAAATGCGTTCCACGCGGTCCAGAGGCATCTTGGTGCTTAGGTTGCCGACGGTGAGGGTGACGGCCTTGGCGGAAACCTTGGTCACCTCGCCGACCATGCCGTTGTCCTTGACGCGCACCTTTTCTCCGACCTTGAGCGGCGCGGTGCGGAAAGCCTCGAGGCGGCGGGTCTCGGCGGCCTCGCGCTCCTGCGCCTCCCTGGAGGCCGCGTCCGCGCGCCGCGCTTTCCTTACTTTCTCCTTCTCCTGACGCTTGCCTAGCTGCTCGAGCTTGCCCTCGATGTAAGCGTCGCGCTCGCGCTGCTGGCGGGTCTTGCGCTCCTCGAGCGCGGCTATGAAGCCCTGCAGCTCCTTGCGCGCTTCCTGCGTCTGCGACTTCTCGGCCTGAGCCTCCTTGATGGTGCGGATGGTGGTCTCGACCTGTTTGTTGGCTCCCTTGATGATCTCCTCGGCCTCCTTGCGGGCCTCGGCAAGGATGTCCTTGCGCTGCTGCTGGAGGTCCTGAAGCTCCTTCTGGTATTTGCCCGTGAGGCCTTCCAGGGTACGGTCCGCGACCTTGACCTTCTGGAGCTTCTGGTCCAGCACGCGGCGGTTGCGGGCTATCTGGCGCAGGTTGCGCTCGATGCCCACGAACTCCTCGCCTGCACGGTCTTCGGCGTCCCGCACTATGGCCTCGGGGAGGCCCATCTTGCGGGCCAGCTCGAAGGCGAAGGAATTGCCGGGGAGGCCCATCTCGAGCTGGAACAGCGGGGCGATGTTCTGCGCGTCGAACAGCATCGCGCCGTTCGTCGCGCCGTTGTCGCCAGCTGCTGCGTACAACTTGAGGTTGGTGTAGTGGGTGGTGATGACTGCGTAGACGCCGCGGCGGTCCAGCTCGCCGAGGATAGCCTCGGCGATGGCGCCGCCGGCGGTGGGCTCCGTGCCGGAGCCGAACTCGTCGATCAGCACGAGGGTCTCGCTGTCTGCCGTCGCCAGCATCTCCTTCATGTCCGTCAGGAAGGAGCTGTATGTGGAAAGGTCGTTGTCAATGGACTGGTCGTCGCCAATGCTGACCATGATGCGCTTGAACACCGGCAGCTCGGAAGTCTCCGAGGTCGGGATCAGCATGCCCCACTGGAACATGTACTGGAGCAGGCCGGCGGTCTTGAGGCAGACGGACTTGCCGCCTGCGTTGGGGCCGGATATGACCAGGATGTGCTTTTCCGGAGTCAGTTTCATCGTCAGCGGGACGATAGCCTTGGATTCCTTCTTGAGCGCACGCTCAAGAAGGGGGTGGCGCGCCTTGCGGAGCTGCAGCGCGCCGTCCGCCGAGATCACCGGCATGCCGGCGATGAAGTCCAGGGCGGTCTGGGCCTTGGCCATGATAAAATCTATCTCGCCAAGGAAAGTCGCCGCCTCGATGAGATCCGGCACATAAGGCCTGATCTGCTCGCTGAACTCGTACAGGATGCGGGAAATCTCCCTCGCCTCGTCGAAACGCAGCGAACTGATCTCGTTCTCCATCGCGATGATCTCGACCGGCTCGATGAACACGGTCTTGCCGGAAGCGGACTCGTCATGGACGAATCCCTGCAGCCGGCGCTTGGATGACGCCGCGACGGGGATGAGGAACTTGCCGTCGCGGACGTTGACGGAGGCGTCGGCTTCGACGACGCCGTCCTCCTGCGCTTTGCGCAGTATCGCCGCAGCGCGCCGCGAAATCGCGGACTCCTTGTCCTTCAGGCGTTTGCGTATATCATAAAGATTGTCGGACGCCGTGTCCTTCATCTCCCCGTATCGGTCGATGATGGAATCTATCCGCTTCTGGACGTCGCGGAAATTGCCCACCCTGGACGCCATCCTCTTGAGGTTGGGATAGATGCCGTCCTTCATGCCGGCGAAGAACGAAGACACCTTGGTCAGCGTTCCGATCATGGTCCTCAACTTCCCTACCGAGAGAAGGTCGATGCTGTATCCGTCCTTCAGCAACGGCTTCAGGAAAGGCAGGGCATCGATATATCCTGTAGTTGGAAAAGACTCCTCGAACATCACGATGAGACGCATCTCGTCGGTCAGCAGAAGCCTGTGGCGGATGGTCCCG
>JBGUGW010000082.1:0-5428 GCA_045111695.1 Candidatus Cryptobacteroides sp.
ACGGCTGCGAGGTCGGAGAGGTCGAGGAACTGGCAGGAATGGGCGTCAGGGCGCGCGTCGGAAAGGACATCGTCTGCGTGGGAAACACCAAGATGATGGACGCTGTCGGTGCCACCTGGCATGCCTGCCACCTGACCGGCACCATAGTCCATGTCGCCATTAACGGCAGCTATGCCGGACACATCGTCATCAACGACATGGTCAAGGAAGACAGTGCAGAGGCCATATCTTCACTGCGCGAACTCGGTGTGACGCACACCGTGATGCTCACGGGAGACCGGAAAGAGGTCGCAAAGGATGTCGCAGAGAAGCTTGGGCTGGAAGATTTCCATGCCGAACTCCTCCCTGACGGGAAGGTAGAGCACGTCAAAGCACTGCTTGCATCCAAGGAGCCGGGGACAAGCCTTCTTTTCGTCGGAGACGGCATTAACGACGCTCCCGTGATGGCTCTCGCCGATGTCGGTATGGCTATGGGCGGGCTGGGCAGCGATGCGGCGCTGGAGGCGGCGGACGTCGTTCTGATGGACGACAAGCCGTCCAAGGTCGCGCTCGCCATCCGCATCGCCCGCCGCACGCTCCGCATCGCCCGCCAGAATGTCGCATTCGCCATAGGCGTGAAAATTGCAGTGCTCCTGCTGGCCGCATTCGGCGTTGCGACGATGTGGATGGCAGTATTCGCCGACGTGGGCGTAACCGTACTGGCCGTGCTCAACGCCATGCGTGCTTTGAAGGTTTAAGAAATGTATCTGCATCATCAACTCACTGACGAGCAGTCGCTCGAGAAAGCCGGAGTCCGCGTCACCGCGGTCCGGCTTCTCATTTGGCGCGAGATCAGGCAGTCGTTCACCGGCGCCTTCAGCCTGTCGGACCTGGAGGACGCCCTGCCGACGGTGGACAAGTCCACCATCTTCCGCACCCTTACACTGCTGAGTGAAGCTCACCTGCTCCACGACATCGACGATGGCTCGGGGTCGCACAAGTACTGCGTCTGCCACCACGATGACACCCGCCTCTGCACCGGCCACGTCCACCTGACCTGCCGCATCTGCCACCGCACCTTCTGCCTCCCCAACGTCCGCATCCCTCAGGTCATGCTCCCCGAAGGCTTCGAGCCCGAAGAGACCGAGTACCTCGTCAAGGGCATCTGCTCCGACTGCGCCCGCCGCGCCTGAGATCCCTGCCCCACCTTCTCTTGCCGCACCTAAAGTCTCTACCGGACTTGAGGTTTCTGCCGTTCCCGACATCCCCTGCACGCCTGACTCCCCCCTGAGCGCCATTCTTCCCGCTGAGCGCCCTTCTCCCCCGCCAAGTGATCCCGAAGGTCCACCAAATGGACCTTCGGGAGCAAAAACGCCCCAAAATGCTCCCGGCGGTCCAATCCCTGGACCGTCAGCGTCAGTTATATCCGCAGAATCAGATGTTCCACGATCATCTCGCCAGCGGCCATATGATGAGCATGCCCCCGTTGCGTTGGGATGAAATTGCGAAGACGACCTGTTTCAACCTCTTTCAGTTCGAAAACTGTTGTTCCGCTTGAAGAATTAGACCAGGAGTCTATCTAAATCTGTCTACCAGTATTTGGCAAGTTCTATCCCTTCGGCAATGCAGGCGGAAATCTTCGCCTCAACCTCTTCAGGGCTGCTATAGTCCATGTTATAGGCGGAGATGGTAGTCAGTTCGCCTAGATTCCAGAGGGTCCCAAGCGCTTTGAGGTAAGGTGTGGCCTGTTCACGCGGGTCGCCGGTCGGGATGTCCATTCCACGGGTAGTAATGAACAAGACCTTCGGAGACTTACATAAACCGACACATGTCTGACCGTTGTCGGTGAAGGTGATGTCGAAGAGGGAGGTCTGTTCGAAAAAGCATTTCAGTACAGCAGGAATACCCATATCCCAGAACGGGGCGACGATGAGGATGCGGTCCGCATCCGCGATTTCCTTTGCTGCCTTGATGGCCCATGCCGGGACATTCCCCTGCCCCCTTTCTGCAAACAGTTGCGGATTGAGAGGAACGATCCCATCCATTTCAGGGAGGTCATATTGTATGATATCGTACCGCTCAGACAGGGCGGAAATAATCGGTTCTGCAATCTTGAGTGTCCTTGACTCTCCCTGTCGAACACAGGCGTTAATGACAAACAGTTTCATCGTTTCTAATGTTTGATTGGCCGCGTATTTCAAAAACCCCAGTTGTGACAGGAAATGGTGGAAGATGTCCGGACGGCAAATCAGAGGAAAGGCTAAGCCGTAGATAGCTCCCCAGAAGTGGGCGGTATGCCCGATGTTGTCCATGTTCTTCCTAGCCATATACCAGCAGTAAAGGAGGTATAGTGGAGCGAAGATATATCCCGGAACCGGAATCGGTATGAGGTAAATGTAAATCCCCATCTTCGGCTCAAATAGGATGGATGCAAACAGGACTGCTGACACGGCACCCGAGGCACCAACTGCGCTGTAGGTATAATCGTCCTTGTACTTGATGAGGTCACCGATGGTAGACACGGCAATGGCACTCACATAGAGGGCCACATATAGTACGATACCAGGAGTGTCGCCAAAGGCAGCCTGGAAGTATTGCTCCACCACAGTACCGAAGAAGTACAGGGTAAGCATGTTGAAAAACAGATGCCCCCATCCTCCATGGACAAGTCCGTAGGACAGCATTCGGTACCACTGCTTCTTGTGCCATACCTGCCAGGCGTTGAACTTCAATGCATTAATATTCAGCCTGCCCGTAAAACAGAGCAAGCTGACAGCGACAGTGATCAGTATTATAATAAGCGTTACCATTGCATGCAATACGAATCATGACAACACAAATATAAGGTTTTTCCGGCACTGTGAATGACTTCAAATCAGTTGTTGGATAAATGTTGGCGTTTTGTTCGTATATTAGTGGAAAGATTCAAAACTATGACATTACTTGAAGCTATAGAATGCCGCCATTCGGTGAGGCGTTACAAGGACGATCCCATCCCGGAAGACATACTTGCCGTTATACAGGCTAAGGTCGAGGAAGTGAACCGTATAGGCGACCTGCACGTTCAGCTGGTCACCGGAGAGCCGAAGGCCTTCAGCGGTCTGATGGCCTACGGCTCCTTCTCCGGCGTGAAAAACTACTTCATCATGGCCGGCACAAAGTCCGACGACCTGGATGAAAGGATCGGATATTACGGTGAGCAACTTGTCCTGCTTGCCCAGACGCTGGGGCTTAATACCTGTTGGGCCGGGATGAGTTACAGCAAGATTCCGGGAACATATGAACTGGCGGAAGATGAGAAGATCGGGTGCTATATAGCCCTCGGATATGGGGAGACCCAAGGTAAAGGGCACAAGGTTAAAGCTCCGAAGGAGGTCAGCAACGCCAGCGATCTCACACCTGAATGGTTCAAGAAAGGAGTTGACGCCGCCCTCCTAGCCCCCACCGCCGTCAACCAGCAGAAGTTCCAGATCGAATACCTCGGAATGAAGGGTGCCGGAAACACTCCGCAAGTTACCGCCAAGCCCGTTTTCTCAATGATGGGCTACAGCAAGATGGACCTCGGCATCGTCAAATATCATTTCGAGATAGGTGCAGGCAAAGAGAACTTCGAGTGGGTGTAATACCTTCCTTACATTTTTGTACCGAATTCGCGCTTTATAATTAGGAATTATCCTATCTTTGCACACCACTTGTTGATAATGCAAAGACAATGACCCGGCGTCCGCACTTTAAGGTACAGCGTTCCAACATAGAAGCCATCGTCCTCATAGCCGTCCTGGCAGGGATGTTCATGGCCCTCGCCTCCCGGATGGGCGGAGGCAACCTCCTGAAAACCATCATGAACACCGCGCACCAGCTGCTGCTCAATACGGTGTTCTACCTGATGGGCATCACTGTGCTGACCGGGGCCCTGTCCAAACTCCTCTCCGAGTTCGGCGTGGTGAAACTCCTCGAAAAGATTCTCCGGCCGTTCATGAAGCCGCTGTATAACCTTCCGGGTGTGGCAGCGCTGGGGGCCCTTATGACGTTCCTGTCGGACAATCCCGCCATCATTGCATTTTCAAAGGACAAAGAGTTTTCCGCATATTTCAAGAAATACCAGCTCCTGTCGCTGACCAATTTCGGAACGGCTTTCGGGATGGGACTCGTCGTGATGGTCACGATGATCAGTTTCGGCCACACTGGAGGGGCTTTCATCGGCCTCTTCGGAGCCATCTGCGGCTCGATCATCTCGACGCGGCTGATGCAGTCCAAGTGCCTGAAATCCTTCCCCGAGCTTGACTCCCCCGTCGCTTCCGAGATAAAGGAAGAGCCTGTTGAAGTCATTGAGGATCAGGGCAATCAGCACAGCGTCTTCATGCGTTTTCTCGATGCCATCCTGGACGGAGGCAAGAACGGCGTCGAGCTCGGACTTGCCATCATCCCGGGAGTGTTGATCATTACCACGCTGGTTATTATCCTCACATTCGGGCCAGGCCCGGAAGGCTATACGGGAGCGGCGAATGAGGGTGTGCCCATCCTCCCTTGGCTGGCGGAGAAGATCCACTGGGTGTTCGAATGGCTGTTCGGGTTCAAGGACATGAGGCTTATCGCATTCCCCATGACGGCGCTCGGAGCCGTCGGCGCTGCGCTCGGCCTGCTGCCGACCTTCGTGAACACCGGCATACTCGACGGGAATGCCGTCGCAGTCTTCACTGCGATCGGCATGTGCTGGAGCGGATTCCTTTCCACGCACACTGCAATGCTGGATTCGCTCGGATACCGCAAGGTCATTTCCAAGGCGCTCGCCGCCCACACTGTCGCAGGCCTCTGCGCGGGCATCATCGCGCATTTCCTGTGGCTGTTCATCTCCCTTTTGTAGCAGAACGGCAGAAAAGGACAATAATTGAACACTGGGGAAAAGTTTTTACCCGGTGAATGACTACTTTTGTATCCGGAAAACTCTATAATCCTGATACAATGAAGAAAACCATCATGATCCTCGCTTCCGCAGGCCTCGTGCTCTGCTCGTGCGGTACGCCGCAGCTCGGCAAGGCCTCCATCGACAAGGTCCTCAAGGCCATGACGCTTGAGGAGAAAGCCCATTTCGTCATCGGTACCGGCATGTCCGGCAATGTCGGCGGCGGAGCCACGGTGGGCGCCACCGACCTCCTCCTTCCCGGCGCCGCCGGCACGACTTACGCCATCCCTCGCCTCGGCATTCCCGCCATAGTGCTGGCCGACGGCCCTGCCGGCCTGCGCATCCAGCCCACCCGCGAGGGTGACGACAACACCTATTATTGCACCCACTTCCCTATCGGAACCCTGCTCGCCTCCACCTGGAACCAGGAGCTGGTTGAGTCAGTGGGTACGGCCATGGGTGAGGAAGTCCATGAGTACGGAGCCGACGTCTATCTCGCTCCAGCCATTAACATCCACCGTCATCCCCTGAACGGCCGCAACTTCG
>JBGUGW010000083.1:0-2389 GCA_045111695.1 Candidatus Cryptobacteroides sp.
CAGTTGCCGAGGCGCACCTGTTCCGCGGCTGGGCCTATTTTGAGCTCACCACCCTCTGGGGCAATCCTCCCATCGTCGACCACGAGCTCGTTCCTTCCGAGTACGCCCAGGGCAACGGCAGCACTGAGGACCTCTGGTCCCTCATCGAGAGCGACTTCACCTATGCCATCAATTCCGGCGCACTTGCCCAGAAGTCTTCCTTGAACGACAATACCACCTGGCGCGCCACCAAGCAGTTCGCCCAGGCACTCCTCGCCAAGGCTTATCTGTGGATGGCCTGGGAGCTCAAGGACAACAGCTATTACAAGAAGTCCGCTGACCAGGCCAAGGCTGTCATCGATTCCGGCCTTTACGACCTGTTCACCGCCGGCCCTTATGGCGATATGCGTCATGCCGAATACAAGATGAACTGCGAGGATATCTTCGAGAGCATCCGTGTGAACGACCTTGACAACCAGTGGGACAACTTCGACTTCTACGGTGCAATGGTCAGCTGGCGCAGCTCCGGTTCAGAGATGACCATCCCTTCCGAGGTCAGTTGCACTGGCGGATGGGGCTTCATGGTTCCGACCGTGGACCTGCTGGAGACCTTCAACAAGTATGAGGGCGCTAACAGCTACCGCCGTACCGAGACCATCAAGACCTACGATGAACTCCGCGCGATGGGAGTCGTATGGAACATGGCGACCCTCTCCACCGGCATCTTCAACTGGAAAGGCCGCTTCATGAGCGACGAGATCTCCTACTATGGTATGATCAATACGAAGAACCCTCTGTGGATGCGTTTCGCCGAGGTGCTCCTCATCGGCGCCGAGGCCAGCTTCATGGCCGGCGACCAGGCTACTGCCTTGCAGTATGTCAACCGCATCCGCACCCGCGCCCAGCTTCCTGCCCTTTCTTCCGTCGACCTTGAGGCCATCAAGACCGAGAAGCGTCTCGAGCTCTGTGGCGAAGGCCAGCGTTTCCAGGACCTCCTCCGCTGGGGTGAGGCCGCTTCCCGCCTGAAGGAAATGGGCAAGGACTATCCCAAGATGGAACCCAACGGCTCCGTCACCTATGTTCCCAGCGGCCGTTCCGTCTATGGCTTCAAGGAAGGCAAGCACGAGCATCTGCCTTATCCTTTCACGGAGACCATGCTCAACGAGAACATCGTCCAGAATCCCGGTTATTGATTCTTAAATGGATAAAACAATGAAAAGATCATTCATATACAGCATGATGGTGGCCGCAATGGCCGTCGTCTCCTGCACGACCACTGAGCTGGACCCGCTGAAGGGCATCTACCCTGAGGCCAAGGAGCCCGCACTGACCACGCTCACAGAGTCTTCGTATACCAAGATGGAGACCACCCGCGTGTTCAAGCTTACGTTCACCGGCGAAACTACGCTGGAGGCCTACCTTGTCGGCGCACGCAACCAGTACTATCTGGAGTCCAATGTCTACGGACCCGGAGAGTCCAACGGCTGCTTCCTCACAGACCAGACCAAGATCGACGGAAAGGCCGTCAAGTCCGGCAACATCACTGTCCAGAGGAAAGACAACGACCAGTACAAGTTCGTTTTCGTCCTCTTCGATGCCGACGGCAATCCTTACCGCACCAAGTGGGAAGGCACGCTTGTCTACGAACCCGACCCGGAGGCCGTAAAGCTCACTGAAGTCCTTCAGGCCCAGGTCAATGCCAATAACACCGTGACAGTAAAGGTCGGTACTGCGGGCATGTCCATTGATATGATGGGAACTCCCAGCGGCGACGGATTCGCACTGACCGCAGACCTGTACAGCCCTGACGGATTCCTGCACGAGGGTACTTATATGCCCGCTGCCGGCGATGCCGTAGGCGAGGGCGAATACGCTCCCGGATATGAGTACGACCTCAGCGAGTGGGGCATGGGCATCATGCATTGGGGCACCTGCTGGTGGGCCAACGGCAACGCCACCCACATCACTTCGGGCCCCATCACCGTGGCCAAGAAGGGTACCAAGTATGTCATTACCTGGGGTAATGAGAGCACCTATCCGAACTGGGCGGTGTTCGAGGGCGAGATCGAGGCTCTGACTCCTTCTGCAGCCCCGACTCCGGACTACACCTATTCCGAGACCCTTGGCGGTGCTGTTGATAACACCTTCACTCCAGTTGCGGGCGTTACTACCCACAGCCTTGTATTTACCGACAAGTCCGGCGCCGAGGTCGCATGGTTCGACCTTGTCCTTACCGAGGGCGTTACCGATCTCTCGGGTGAGTACACCTGCACCGAGTATGCCCACGAGGACCATACCTTCGGCAATGGCTATGACCTGAGCGCCTGGGGAATGGGTGTCGGCGGATCCCGCTATCTCAAGGACGACGGCTCCGTGGTACTCATCAAACCAGGTGAGACCCTCACCGTAG
>JBGUGW010000084.1:0-4969 GCA_045111695.1 Candidatus Cryptobacteroides sp.
AATGTCAAAAGGTCGAATATATGGCATTTATGTCAATCGATTCGACTTTTAAACAATCGACTTTCGGCCTTTTTTCGCATCTTTGCAAAAGACGAAAGCAGGACTGTCATGACAAATTCATTTCACGAACTGGACATACGGAGTCTGAGAAGGGTATTCTCCGCCAAGGACAACGAGAATCTCTCCGATGCCTTCTTCATTTCGGAACAACGTTATGAGGAGAGCATGGGGGCTTTCATGGAGGAACCCTGCCGCTTCAACTGTTATCTGGCTCTGTTTTGCATAGACGGTGATTTCACCATAGAGATCAACCTCAAACCGGTAAAGGTGCGGAAGAACTCCCTTGTCATCTGCATTCCGGGATCTATCTGCCGGGTGTCGGAAGTCGACAAGGACAAGTTGGGAAGACTGGATGTCGTGGTCGTCGCTGTATCCAAGGAACTCATGTCCACCATACGCTTCGACTTCAACAGCCTTTTCAACGAGAGTGTTGCCGCCATTGACACCCCATGCATCACCCTTGACGAGGAGAACCATGTGATATGCAAGCGTTATTTCGACCTGGCCGAAGCGTTGTACCATTCGGAGAACTCCGCATCGCGTGACGCACTGCGTTACCTTGCATCCTCCATCTTCTATTTGCTCGGTTCCATCTGGGCCAGCCAGATCAAGGACGCTCAGGAGCGCAATCCCCGCAGGACGGCCCGGTCGCAGACAATCCTGGACAGTTTCCTCAAACTCGTGGCCGAGTACCACAACTCCGAACGCAAGGTCGCGTTCTATGCGGACAAGCTATGCCTGACACCTAAATATCTCTCCAAGCTGGTCAAGAACGCCAGCGGAAGGTCAGCTCCAGAGTGGATAGACTCCTTCGTAATACTCGAAGCCAAGAACATGCTCAAGTACTCCGACATGCCGGTAAAGGAGATCGTTTACCTGCTCCATTTCCCCAACCAGTCAGTCTTCTACAAGTTTTTCAAGACACATACCGGCCTGACACCCAGCGACTACCGGACAGGAAAGGATAAATCGTTTTAAAAATTTCCCGGCTTTTGCTTGGAATATTAAAAATTGTAAGCTATTTTTGCATCGGACATTCGAAATTTCATTTCGTGTCTATTTGTTAAGTTCGTTTTATATACGGAGACCCCGCTTTTGGGGAATGGCGCGGTCTCTATTTTTTTGTATGTTTCCTACGGCTATGCTTCGTCGGCCGGGAAGAGTCCGAAGAGCTTGGCATCGATCATGTCGGTGACCTTTTCGAAGTCTTCGGGACGGTTGGCGAACTTGACGTTGTCGGCATCGACGACCAGGAGGTTGCCCTTGTAGCCGGCGATCCACTCGTCATAACGCTCGTTGAGGCCGGTAAGGTAGTCGATGCGGATGCCTTTCTCATACTCCCTGCCGCGCTTCTGGATCTGGGCGACAAGGTTGGGAATGGAGGACTTGAGGTAGATCAGCAGGTCCGGCGGATTGACCATGGACATCATCAGGTCGAAGAGGTCGGAATAGTTCTCGAAGTCGCGGGTGCTCATCAGGCCCATCGCATGAAGGTTGGGCGCGAAGATGCGGGCGTCCTCGTAGATGGTGCGGTCCTGGATGATGATGTCGTCGGTCTTGGAAATGTCCACCACATCCTTGAAGCGCTTGTTGAGGAAATAGATCTGGAGGTTGAATGACCAACGTTCCATGTCCTCATAATAATCGGCGAGATAGGGGTTGTAGTCCACAGACTCGAACTTCGGGGTCCAGCCGTAGTGGGCGGCGAGCATCTTGGTCAGCGTGGTCTTGCCGCTTCCGATATTTCCGGCGACTGCGATATGCATGGCGTCAAATGTTTATAGTTCTATACAAATATACGGTTTATTCCGGAAAAAGACCGAACAGGGCGGCGTCAATCCTGTCGGTTATGTACGAAAAGTCCTCCGGACGGTTCTTGAAGTCGAGATTGTCGGCGTCAATGACCAGGACGTTGCCCTTGTAACCGGCTATCCACTCGTCATAGCGGGAATTCAATCCGGCGAGATACTCCAGACTGATGGTCTGCTCATAGTCCCTGCCCCTCTTCTGGATCTGCGACACGAGGTGCGGAACAGAGGACTTCAGATAGATCAGGAGGTCGGGCAGCTTGACCATTGACATCATCAGGGTGAAGAGCTCCATGAACGTGTTGTAATCCCTCTCGGAAAGGTTGCCGAGGGCCTTGTTGTTGGCCACGAAGATGTAGACGCCCTCGAAGATGGTGCGATCCTGGATGATGGTCTCCTCGCTGTTCGCGATCTCCAGCACATCCTTGAAGCGCTGGGCGAGGAAGTAGGTCTCGAGGTTGTAGGACCAGCGGGGGATGTCCTTGTAGTAGTCCTCCAGATATGGATTGTAGCTGACAGCCTCGAATTTCGGGGTCCAGCCATAGTGCTCCGCCAGCATGCTGGTGAGCGTGGTCTTGCCGCTGCCGATGTTACCGGCGATTCCTATGTGCATGTCAGGAGGGTTTTTCGGTTATCAACGCAAATTTAACAAGGATTTTCTTATTTTTGTAGCTCACAATTTGTTTTTCGATGCTTAAGCTTGAACATTTCCTCTGCAACCCCGTATTCCGGGAGAACTGCTGGCTTATTCACGAAGGAGGGACCGCCGTGCTGCTGGACCCGGGCTTCACCAATGACAGTGAATTCGCACCTTTTGAAGACTTCGTCCGCAATGAAAACCTCCGCCTGGAGGCAATCATCATAACTCACGGACATTATGACCATATCTACGGCGTCAGCCGCTGCCTGGACACGTTCGGGAAAGTCCCCGTGTACATGCATCCGGACGACATCGAACTGATAGGGATGGCAGAGGACATGGCGAAGCCTTACGGCGGATGCCCGGCGCTGGCGTTCGACACCGTGGACATTGCCGACGGGGAGGTGCTGAACCTCCTGGGCAGGCAGTGGACGGTGATCTCCACCCCCGGACACAGCAAGGGATCGGTGTGTTATTACTGCCCTTCCGAGAAGCTGCTGTTCAGCGGGGACACGCTATTCGCCGGCACTATCGGCCGTACGGACCTGCACGGAGGAAGCTACGACCAGCTCATAGTTTCCATCATGGACAAGTTGATGGGGCTGGACGGGGACACGACGGTCATCTGCGGCCACGGACGGCCTACGACCATCAGCGAAGAGCGCACGCACAATCCCTTCCTCCAGCCGTGGGGAGAAAAGGAGCAGGACGGCATCGACTGGGAAGAAGACGGGATAGAACTCGATAATGGATAAGGGAGACTTTATCGTCATAGAAGGCGCCAAGGCGCACAATCTCAAGAACGCGGACGTAGCGATTCCGCGCCGCAAGTTCGTGGTCATCACGGGCCTGAGCGGCAGCGGCAAGTCATCGCTCGCGTTCGACACGCTCTATGCCGAGGGACAGCGCCGCTACATGAACACGCTCTCTCCTTACGCCAAACATTTCATGGGGATACTGGAGAAGCCGGAAGTCGAGAACATCACCGGCCTCAGCCCTATCATCGCCATCGAGCAGAAGACCACCGTTGGCAATCCCCGCTCCACGGTAGGCACCATCACCGAGATATACGACTTCCTGCGACTGCTGTTCGCCCGCGCCTCGCGCGCATACTCCCCCGTCACGGGCAAGGAGATGGTCCGCTACAGCGACGCGCAGATCGTCGACCTGATCATGTCCGAATACGAAGGCCGCAAGTGCATCCTGCTCGCTCCTCTCGTGCGTGGCCGTAAGGGCCACTACCGCGAGCTCTTCGAGCAGCTGCGCAAACGCGGCTACACCCAGGTGCGCATCGACGGCGAGATCGTCCCGCTGAACGAGGTAGACGCCCTCGACCGCTACAAGGGGCATTTCATCGAGCTTGTCGTGGACAAGCTCAAGCCCGGCGCGGGCGACTCCAAGCGCATACGCGACTCGGTGATTAACGCCCTGGGCATGGGCAAAGGCGCGCTGGCTTTGCTGGACATGGAGACAGGCGAACTTAAGCATTACTCCAAGCACCTCGTGGACCCGGACAGCGGCATCTCGCTCCAGGAGCCGGCGCCTCACTCGTTCTCCTTCAATTCGCCGGAAGGCTACTGCCCGCACTGCAAGGGACTGGGCATGATCGTGGACGTCAACATGGACACGATCGTCCCCGACCACAGCGTGAGCATCGCCAACGGAGGCATAGTCCCGCTGGGGAGGATGCGGGAGAACCGCAAGTTCGAGACCGTGCGGGCCATTGCGCGCAAGCATGATTTCTCGCTCTTCGCGCCGATAGACGAGATACCTGAAGAGGCCGTGTCGCTGTTGGTCTTCGGCTCCGACGAGCTTTTCCGCATCGGGGACGGTCCGGACAGCGAGATGGTGACCTGGGACGGAGTCGTGGAGGACATCGATGACAAGATCGTCTGCCCGGTATGCCACGGCACCCGCCTCAACGAGAATACCAATTACTTCAAGATAGACGGAAAGACCATCGCAGAAGTGTCCGCGATGGAGATCAGCGAGCTCAAGGCGTGGCTGGCATCCCTGCCCAAGAAATTCTCCGCCAAGGAGAAAGCCATCGCACGCGATATCCTCAAGGAACTCACCGACAGGGTGGACTTCCTGGTGGACGTCGGCCTTGAATACCTGTCACTCGACCGTCCGACCGGCTCGCTGTCCGGCGGTGAGAGCCAGCGCATAAGGCTGGCGACGCAGATCGGATCCAAGCTCGTCAACGTGATCTACATCCTGGACGAGCCTTCCATCGGCCTCCACCAGCGCGACAACCGCAAGCTCATCGCTTCGCTCAAGAAGCTCCGCGACGAGGGCAACACCGTCATCGTCGTCGAGCACGACCTCGAGACGATGCTCTCGGCCGACTGGCTCATCGACGTCGGCCCGGGCGCCGGCGAAGAGGGCGGCCGCATCTGCTACAGCGGCCCGGCTTCAGACGCGAGGGCGGAGGGGTCCGGTCCGAAAAACCGTGCCACCC
>JBGUGW010000085.1:0-3128 GCA_045111695.1 Candidatus Cryptobacteroides sp.
GATAGAGAAGATTTCCGACGCGTACGCGCATTACGGCGAGGATGAGACCGTCATCCTCTGCCGTTCGAACAAGCGCGCCATCCGCTACAACCTGGGCATCCGCGCCACCGTCCTCTTCAAGGAGGAGAGGCTCGTCAGGGGCGACAAGCTCATGATAGTCAAGAACTGCTACCAGTTCCTCGAGGATGTCGACGAGCTGGACTATATCGCGAACGGCGACATCGCGCGCCTGGAGAGCATCAAGCATTTCGAGGAGCGCTACGGCCTGCATTTCGCCGACGCGGTGCTGTCCTTCCCGGACTACGGGGACATAGAGGTGAATGCGAAGCTCTGCCTGGACACGCTGGAGTCGGAGTCGGCATCGCTCACGTACGAGCAGCAGAATGCGCTCTACAACGGCGTCAGTGCCGACTATGCTGACCGCGGGAGCAAGAAGAAGATATGGGAGGCGGTGCGCGAGGACAGGTATTTCAATGCGCTGCAGATCAAGCACGCCGAGGCCATCACCTGCCACAAGTCGCAGGGCGGCCAGTGGCGCTGCGTCTTCATAGACTGCCCTTTCTGGCAGGAGGGGCAGACATTGGACGACCTGAAATGGTTGTACACCGCGCTCACCCGCGCGGTCGAGAAAGTATATCTGGTCAATTTCAAGGACCGTTTCTTTGAATGATATGAGTATGAGAAGAATTGTGCTGGCCGTTTCGGCCCTGCTCTTCGGCTGCGCCCTTGCCGGCGCGCAGGAGTTCAACCCCGTTCCGTACGCGTGGAAATGGATCGCTCCCGGCGAGGTGGTGTTCACCTATGACGGTACGTATACCGACGATAACGCCTTCAGCGTATCGGCCGCTTCCAGGCGCGTCACCAAGGGAGTCAAGTCCCCGGAAAAGTTCGCGCAGCTGCCGCTGCGCCCCGAGGGAGCCGTCAACCTGACGTATTCGCCGGACTCGACCATGCTTGCGTTCACGCGGGCCAACGACCTGTGGGTCGTGAACATCGCTTCCGGCGATGAGACGAGGCTGACATTTGACGGTACTGACTTGATACTGAATGGTTTCGCTTCATGGGTGTACTATGAGGAGATCCTCGGCAGGCCTTCCATGTACCGCGCTTTCTGGTGGTCGCCGGACTCGCGCAAGATAGCATTCTACCGTTTCGACAATTCGCAGGTGCCGATGTTCCCGATCTATTCTCCCTTCGGGCAGGACGGCAGCCTTAACCTCACCCGCTATCCCAAGGCGGGGGAGACCAATCCTTCCGTGCGCATAGGCATCGTGGACCTCGGGTCGCGCGACATCGTCTGGGCCGACTTTGACGACAAGGAGGACCAGTATTTCGGCATCCCGTTCTGGGGGGCCGACAGCAAGGGATTTTTCGTGGCGCGCGAGCCGCGTCTCCAGCATGACCTCGACCTCTACTGCGTGGATCCTTCGGACGGCTCCAAGCGGCACATCTACAACGAGCACTACGATACCTGGCTGGACTGGCCGGAGGAGATGAGCTTCGGCTCGAAGGGCCTGTACATGGTCCGGGCCTTCGAGACCGGCTGGGAGCAGATATATTTCCTGTCCTATGACGGCAAGGAATTCCGCCGCCTGACGGACGGCGAGAACTGGCGGACGAGCATCGTCCGCGTGGACGAGAAGGCGGGGGATGTGTATTTCACCTCGAACCGCGACGCCACGGCCAAGGCCGCGCTGTACAAGGTGGATTCCAAGGGCGTTGTGACCGCTCTGACCGACCCAGAGTACAATGTGTCTGGGGTGAAATTCTCTTCTGACGGGAAATATTTCGTCGCATCGCTTTCCAACTTCACTACACCCACCCAGATATGGCTGTACGAGACTTCCAAGGCCGGCCTTGCATGGAGCGCCAACAGGGTGATGTCGGCGTCGAGGGGTAGCGGAAGGCGTATGAACAACCGCTTTGCGTCGGCGGCGTACAAGGTGGCCGACATGGCGGGGGCGGACTTCGATGCTTCGAAGTACGCTCTGCCGCAGATGATCCATATCACTACCGACGACGGGCTGGAGATCCCGGCCGCCGTCACCTATCCGGTGGATTTCGATCCCGCGAAGAAGTATCCTGTGCATTTCGAGATATACGGAGGTCCCAACACCGCTTACGTGCGCGAGCGCTGGGTCACTCCCAACTCCTCGAACCAGTGGTGGAGCGAGCACGGCATCATCACCGTGACGGCCGACACCCGCGTTGCGGGGCACAACGGCCGTGCGGGCACTGACCAGGATTTCCGCAACCTCACAGAGGCTCCCGTCAAGGACTTCGTGGCATGGGCGGAGTATTTCCAGTCGCTGCCTTACGTGATCCCGGACAAGATTGGCGTGGAGGGATTCTCCTTCGGAGGGACGATGACCTCGCTGCTGCTCTTCGAGCATTCGGACAAGTTCCATTACGGCATCGCGGGTGGCGGAGTCTATGACTGGATGCTGTACGACAGCCATTATACGGAGCGCTTCATGGAGACGCCGCAGGCCAATCCCGACGGCTATGCCGCTTCGCGCGTGCTGAGCGCGGTGGGCTCGTATCCCGTGACACCTGCGACTAATGACGGCTCGGTCATGCTGAAGATCACCCACGGCACCGGTGACGATAACGTTCATTTCCAGAATACTTTACAGCTCATCGACGAGCTGCAGAAGAAGGGCAAGGTGTTCGAGCTGATGATCTACCCCGACGGCATGCACGGTTATCGCGGATATCAGGGTCAGCACTCCAATGCTGCCGATCGTGAGTTCTGGCTGAAATACTTGAAAGGGGAGTGATCAGATCCTCTCCGTCACGGCCATCAGGCGCTCGGAAGGGGCGCCGGTGAAGTCGGCCGTGAATGCGAATACATGGGTGTCGCCTCCTGAGGCGGCGCCCATTCTTTTTGCGAGGGCGTCGCTGGAAACCGGAAGGTTTCGGGCCGTGACGGAGCATTTGGGGAAGGCTTTGCCGACGGCCTTGATGCTGCGGTTGTCGAAGCTATGTATTTCCCTGATGGTGAACAGTTTGCCGTATTGCTTGAGGATGTCGGACGGCTCGGGGGCGAGGTAGAGGTGCGTGAAACGCCCGAGCTTGACGAGCCCCAGACGGCTGCAGAGGAGGTTGAAGCAGCCGGCCTTGAGGAT
>JBGUGW010000086.1:0-1991 GCA_045111695.1 Candidatus Cryptobacteroides sp.
AGGGTGGTGTATCCCAAGATGAAAGCACGGCCAGCAAATTGATTATTTGAGAATTAATGCCTATCTTTGCCGCCCGTTTCAAACAAGCAGATAAAAAACTCACATACAATGAAAATCGAAAAGAAACAGATTGATGATCTCAACATCAAGCTTACGCTGAACATCGCTGCAGACGATTATGCACCGATCAAGAAGAAGAAGTTGAACGAACGCCGCCGCACCGCCGAATTCAAGGGTTTCCGTAAGGGCATGGTCCCTGCTTCCCTCATCGAACGCGTCTATGGCGAGCAGTGCCTCGGCGATGCCGTCAACGACATCATCTCCGAGCAGCTCGGCAAATACATGGAGGAGAGCGGACTCAGTTTCATCGGCGAGCCCCTGACCAGCGAAGACCAGCCCGAGATCGAGTGGAAGGACGGCAACGACTTCACCTTCAAGTTCGACCTCGCAGTCTCCCCGAAGATCGATTTCGAGCTTTCCGACGCCGACAAGGTGGTCAACTACACCATCAAGTCCACGGCCGTCGCCAAGGAGGAGATGAAGCGCAACATGCTCATGCAGTACGGCGAGATGCAGGAGGTCGAGGCACCCACTCCGGAGTCCTATCTTTATGTCGACCTCGAGAACGACGACAAGACCGTCGAGAACGGCTACATCTCCATGCGTGACGTCACCGAGGCCATGAAGCCCGGCCTCATGGGTGTCAAGGCCGGCGACAAGCTTGAACTCAACATCAACGAGGTGCTCGACCGCGAAGGCGACCGCGCCACCCTGCTCAAGGTCAAGAAGGAGGATCTCGCATCCATCAATCCCGTCTTCAACGCCACCGTGGTGAATATCAAGAACTTCGAGGCCGCCAAGCCGACTCCCGAGACTTTCGACCGTATCTTCGGTGAAGGCAAGGTCAAGACCGAGGACGACTTCGAGAAGGAGGTCGCCAACCGTCTGTCCGAGAACTACCGCCAGGAGAGCGACTACCGCCTCGGCAAGGACATCAAGGACTATCTCGTGAAGAAGGCCGACATCAAGCTCCCCGAGGACTTCCTCAAGCGCTGGCTCTATACCATCAACAAGGAGAAGTACACGATGGAGGACATCGAGAAGGAGTTCGACGCGTTCCTGGCCGACTACAAGTGGCAGCTCGTCAGCGACTACCTGATGAAGAAGTTCGACCTCAAGATCGACCGCAACGACCTCAGCGAGGCCGCTCACGGATATGTCGCTTACCAGTATGCCATGTACGGAATGGGCAACATCCCTTCCAACTTCATCGACGAGGCCGCCCAGAAGATGCTTACCGACCGCCAGCAGGTCGAGCGCCTCTCCGAGCAGGTCGCCGAGCAGAAGGTCATCAACGCTGTCAAGGACATCATCTCCTTCGACAAGAAGTCGATCACCGTCGAGAAATTCCGCGAACTGAAATAATGAAAGAATTCGACAAATTCGCGAGGCTGGAGCGTGGAATCAGTTCCATGACCCTGCACCGCTTCGAGTCGGCTTACGACTCCTACATCAACCCGACCATCATCGAGGAGCGCAAGCTCAACGTCGCTTCTATGGATGTGTTCAGCCGCCTGATGATGGACCGCATCATCTTCCTGGGCGTTCCCATCGACGACGATGTGGCCAACATCATCCAGGCGCAGCTGCTGTTCCTGGCGTCGACCGACCCGTCCGCTGACATTTCCCTGTACCTCAACACTCCCGGGGGACAGGTGAGCAGCGGCCTCGGCATCTATGACACCATGCAGCTCGTGGAGCCTGACGTGGCGACCATCTGCACGGGCCAGGCCGCCTCGATGGGCGCCGTGCTGCTTTGCGCCGGCGCGCCCGGCAAGCGCTCCGCGCTGCCGCACTCCAAAGTGCTGATCCATCAGCCCTTAGGCGGCGCTAAGGGCCAGGCCAGCGACATCCTCATCGCCGCCAAGGAGATCGAGAAATGCCGCGCCGAGCTCATCGGCCTCATCGCCGAGCATACCGGCCAGCCTTAC
>JBGUGW010000087.1:0-6553 GCA_045111695.1 Candidatus Cryptobacteroides sp.
GACGAGCCCGAAGGCATGTACTACGTCATCGACGGCATGCATTACGACAGCGGCTGCTGCTTCGACTACGGCAACTCCTCCACCAACGGCCGTGCCGTCGGCACCGGCACCATGGAGACCACCTATTACGGCACAGCAACAGCCTGGGGCAGCGGCAACGGCGACGGCCCCTGGATCATGTCCGACATGGAAGCCGGCCTCTTCTCCGGCTACAATGCCAAGAAAAATGACGTCCCGAGCATCACCGACTGGGATTTCGTATCGGTATTCGTCAACG
Source organism: Candidatus Cryptobacteroides sp. (assembly GCA_045111695.1). Taxonomy (GTDB): domain Bacteria; phylum Bacteroidota; class Bacteroidia; order Bacteroidales; family UBA932; genus Cryptobacteroides. The sequence continues at coordinate 278 of JBGUGW010000087.1, forward strand.
GCGGAGGCGGCAACAAATGGGACCTCCGCGGCGGTGACGCACAGAAGGATTCGCTCATAACCTTCTACAGCGGCGTCCGTCCGCATACCCCGGACAGCGACGCATATTATCCGATGCACAAGAAGGGCGGCATGCTCCTTGGCAATGGCGGCGACAACGGCAACGGCTCCGCCGGAACATTCTTCGAGGGAGTCATGACCTTCGGCTATCCGACTGACGAGGCCATCAACAAGGTCCAGGAGGGCATCGCCGCCGCCGGATACCGCAGGTATCCTCTCAGCGCTTCGCGCCTCACTTCGTTCGCCCCCGGCGGCGATGCCGACGTGACGCTCGCATTTACCAATACCACCGGCAAGAAACTTAACGGACTGACCCTCAGTGCGGAACTGCCTGAGGGATGGGAGATTGAAGAGAAGAATGAGGCCTCTCCGGCCCTGGCCGCCGGCGCGAACACCTCGACGGTGTTCACCGTCAAGGCGCCGGCCGCCCGCTCGGCGGGCTTCATCCGCTTCACCGCCAAATGGAAGGGCGGTGAAGCCTCGCTCGTCGAGCGCGTCCGTAGCGTCGAGCCCGTCAAGATCAACGAAGTCGGCATCCCCTCCGCAGTCGGAAGGACCGCCTTCGTCGAGCTCTACAATGCAGGCAATGATATCGCCGACCTCTCCGGCGTCGACGTCGTCATCCGCCGGAGCGGCTGGACCCCCGTCAAGGCCTTTACATTCCCGTTTGGAACTACCATAAAGCCGGGTGAATTCATCACGCTCGAGCAGGGCGCTTCGGCCGTCACGGCCCCGGCGCCCAAGGGCAGCAGCGAGGTCAACCTCCTGTATGACCTCGCCGCGCTCGACGCCGTCGAGATCGACGGCTCGCAGTACAAGATCGTCGAGCGGGGCACGCCTGCCGGCGAATTCACCACCATCTTCACGCCCGTTTCCACCGGCCCCTGGATGGACATCCCGGCCGGTGCGACCAACATCCCCGTCACCTCCACCGAGGGTTTCGCGGCAGGGGAGAAGATGGGCATCGGCCTCGGCGGCAACTACGAGGTCGTGACCGTGACGGGAGTCGGTACACCGTCCACCCAGAGTACTCTCATGCAGGCCGCTAAAGCAGGTGATACCCAGCTGGTTATCGAAGTGACTCGCAACCTCGTTCCTGGATCCCAGGTCACTGTAAATACTGGCGACCGTGTCGAGATAGTGACCGTAAAGGAAGTCCTCAAAGTCTCCGATCCGCCGGCGCCTCGCCGCTTCGGTCAGCCGCAGGTCCCGCACGAGCCCGGCATCATCGAGCTGACGGAGCCTTTGAAAAAGGACCATGCCGTCAGCGTCGACGTTTCATGCCCGGGCACGGGCGTGACATTCGAGCCTGCGACGGGCTTTGCCCACATCAGCGGCGAGGCCGTCCAGCCCCTGGGCGCGCCGTACAGGCTTGACGCTCCGCTCAAGGCCGACGTCGCCGCCTACCAGGCTGTCAGGCTTCCCGCCAGCTTCAACCTCATGCGCGACATCCTGCGCCTCATTGTCGGCCAGGACGACTCCTCCGCCAGCTTCGGGATTGGCTACGCCCCGTCCCTAACCGCCGGCTCCGTCGCTCTCATCGACCCGGCTACGGGAGCGGTCCTGGACGCCATAGTCTACGGCTCGCAGCAGAGCAGCTCCAGCGCCAACGGCACTATCGCTAGCCCTGAGCTCGCCACCCTGGAGGGCGTCCAGGACGGCGGCGGCTGCATCGCCGTGCTGCCGCAGGCGAGGCGGCCCTTCGGGCCCGGCGCCGCTGCCGCCGCCCCCATCCTCTACCGCAGCCTTGTCCGTTACCCGGACGGCGCGGATAAGGACATGCTGTGCAGCGACTTCCAGCTGTCCAGCCTCCCGACCCCCGGCATGGCAAATACCGTCGAAACCGAGTAGGTTTCGCGTCTCCGATAAAAGCCCCGTCTGACAACCACAGATGGGGCTTTTTATTTGGATTTAATCAAAACAAATCCTATTTTTGTGTTTTAAGGACAAAGGCCCCTTTAGGGCCTTTCCGACCCTGCTTACCCTCAAGGCGAGCAGAGGCGAAGCCATTTAAATTACCGAACTATGTTTACGCTTATACAACTCCCTTACGCAGCTGATGCCCTTGAGCCGGTGATCAGCGCCCGCACCATTGGATTCCATCACGGCAAGCACCTCCAGGCCTATGTCGACAACCTGAACAAGCTCCTCCCCGGCACCCCTTACGAGGACCTTCCGCTGGAGGAGATAGTCGCCGCCACCGCCCCCTCGGCCTCCCCGGCCCCCGTCGGCAACGTCACGGCCATCTTCAACAACGCCGGCCAGATCCTCAACCACAACCTGTATTTTACCCAGTTCCGCCCTGCGGCCGACCCTGACGCCACCCCGAAGGACTCCGCCCTCCTCCGTCAGATCGTGAAACAGTGGGGCACCCTCGACGCCTTCAAGGACGAGTTCGTCGCCAAGGGCGTCGGACTGTTCGGCTCCGGCTGGGTCTGGCTCGCCGCCGCGCCTGACGGCACTCTCGCCATCACCCAGGAGCCCGGCGCCGGCAACCCCGTCACCAAAGGCCTCAAGCCCATACTCACCTTCGACGTCTGGGAGCACGCCTACTACCTCGACTTCCAGAACCGCCGCGCCGCCCAGCTCCAGGAGCTCTGGAAGATCGTGGACTGGGACATCGTCGGTGCACGGTACGAGAAGGGATAAAGCCTGGATCAATAAGCAATTCTATGGATACAAACAACAAGACGAGTCAGGGCCGGTTGAGCAGGTTGATGCCGGAGAGGCTCAAGAGGTACATGTACGAGTACCTCGACACGAGGGTCGTGTTCTTCATCGACCTGGCGCTGTCGTGCCTTTCCTCGGTCCTCGTCCTATTTCTCATCACTCTTTTCGCCAATAGCAAAAGCGCCTATCAGGGACACTTTGTCCTGTGGTGGCTCATCGGAGCCCTCATAGCCAGCCTGGCGGCCTTGCTGCTTTTCCAGAACTACAAGGTTGTCATCAGGCATTCCCAGCTCCGCGACCTGGTCAACATTTTCTGGATATCGCTCCTGAAGGTCGTCCTCATGTTCGTGGTGCTCGCCATCGTGAGGAAAATTGTCAACCCCAGCACAGTGCTGCTCGGCCTCTTGCTTGATTTCCTATTGACTTCTGTCCTGCTCATCGCGCTCAGGCTCTCGATGATCTTCGTGTATGACAGGTATAAGAGCCAGCTGAAAGCGCAGCACAACCTCCAGCGCGTCCTCGTGTACGGCATCACCGAGAAGTCCGTCGCCACCGTCTCGCGCCTCAAGGATTCGCCGCACTATCAGGTGGTGGGATTCCTTGTCCCTCACGCCCTGACCTCCGAGTACAAGGTCAATGAAACGCGTGTCTACGGCTACGAGAGCGAGAACAAGCTCAAGGAGCTCGTCGATCGTTTCACGCTCGACTGCATCCTTTTCGCCACCGAGGCCGAGGCCAAGACAGAAAAGGACGGCCTCGTCCGCTTCTGTTCGGACAACGGCCTCAAGGTCCTCCTTGCACCTACCATCGACGAGGTCGTCGGCGGCCGCATCATGAAGAACAAGGTCCGCGCCGTCAGGATCGAGGACCTTCTCGGCCGCGAGGAGATCCGCCTCAACGTCGACGAGATCAAGGCCGAATGCGAAGGCAAGGTCATCATGGTGACCGGCGCGGCCGGCTCCATCGGCAGCGAGCTCTGCCGCCAACTGGCCGCATTCGGCATCAAGAAGCTCATCCTCTACGACAATGCGGAGACCCCGATGCACAACATCCGCCTGGAACTGGAAGGCCGCTTCCCGCAGCTCGACTTCGTCCCGGTGATCGGCGACGTGCGCCAGATGCCGCGGCTGGACTATGTCTTCCGCAAATGGCACCCACAGATAGTCTTCCACGCCGCGGCGTACAAGCACGTCCCCCTGATGGAGGAGAACCCCTGCGAGGCCGTCCTCGTCAATGTCCACGGCTCCCGCAATGTTGCAGACAAATGCATCGAGTACGGCGTCGAGAAGATGGTCATGATATCCACCGACAAGGCCGTCAACCCCACCAACATCATGGGCTGCACCAAGCGTCTCGCAGAGATCTATGTGCAGTCCCTCGGCCTCGCCCTCGAGGCCGGCAAGGTTCAGGGCAAGACCAAGTTCGTCACCACGCGCTTCGGCAATGTCCTCGGCTCCAACGGCTCCGTCATCCCGCGTTTCCGCGAACAGATCGAGAAAGGCGGCCCCGTCACGGTCACCGACCCCCGCATCACCCGCTACTTCATGACTATTCCCGAGGCCTGCCGTCTCGTCATGGAAGCCATGGCCCTGTCCAAGGGCAACCAGATATTCGCCTTCGACATGGGCGAAGCCGTCAAGATCGACGACCTCGCCAGGAGGATGATCTCGCTCGCCGGCCTCAAGGTCGGCAAGGACATCGAGATCGAATACACCGGACTCCGTCCGGGCGAGAAACTCTACGAGGAAGTCCTCTCCAACGCCGAGAACACCGAGCCTACCACCCACGACCGCATCCGCATAGCGCGCGTGCGCCAGTACGAATACGCGGATGCCAAGGACGTCGTGGACAGGCTCGAGGCCCTCTCCCACGACGTCGAGATCCCCGACATGGTCATGCTCATGAAGAAGACCGTCCCGGAGTTCAAAAGCGAGAACTCGAAGTTCTGTATGTATGATTAATCGGCATCATATACGGTTATAATAAGTTTCTTTGAAGTCTTTCGTCGTAGAATAGTGTAAAGCGACGAGTTTAGGAGTGTCAGAGCATTCGGTTAATAAGAGAATTGCAAAGAATACAGTATACCTGTATTTAAGAATGCTGGTTACCATATTAGTCCAGTTCTATACTGCTCGTGTGGTTCTCAACACTCTTGGAGTAGATGACTATGGGATATATAACGTTGTTGGAGGCGTGATCGTGCTTTTCGCGTTCTTGAACAATGCAATGTCTAGTTCTTCACAAAGATTCTTATCGTATGAGATTGGGAAGGGGGAATCTGGAAATGTACGCGAAACATTCAATACAAGTGTGTACTGTCATGCCATAATTGCTATTATTCTTGTTGTTCTTTCTGAAACAGTTGGCTTGTGGTTTTTTAGGGAAAAGCTTGTCATTCCAGAGAGTAGACAAATAGCAGCGATGTGGGTATATCAAATCTCAGTTATCAACACAGTCGTAAACATTCTTCGAGTACCATTTAATGCTTCAATTATTTCTTATGAAAGAATGTCTTTTTATGCTTACATAAGCATACTCGAAGTTGTATTAAAGCTCGCTGTTGTGTATCTTCTTGTTATTTCTCCTATTGACAAACTGATTACTTATGCGTTACTTATGCTATCAGTTTCTGTCTTGCTTTATGCCATTTATTGGATGTATTGTTACAAACAATTCCCTCTATGTAGAGTAAGACGAGGTTTTAAGCATCAAGAAGGTAAAAGAATGTTAGTCTATTCCGGTTGGACAATGCTATCGGGAGCAACATCTGTTGCTAATCAGCAAGGTGGCAACATGATGCTCAATGTGTTTTTCGGAGTTGCCTATAATGCCGCATATGGTATAGCTAATCAAGTTAGTAATGCCATATATATGTTTGTTTCCAATTTTCAAATGGCATTTCAGCCTCAAATTGTCAAACAATATGCAGCAAAAGAGAGTGAATCACTTAACAAGTTAGTATTCCGTGCATCGTCATTATCTTACTACTTGCTATTGCTAATATCTATCCCCTTCGTGTTAGAGGTGGATTGGATTATGGTGATATGGTTGGGTCAGCCGCCCGAATATGCTGGATTATTCTGTGTACTTCTGATATCTTTTTTCCTTGTTGATGCCATGCAGGCTCCTCTTTGGATGGTTATTGGAGCTAATGGAAGTATTAAAGAGTATACAATTTGGAGTAGCTGTATAGCATTGTTGAATCTCCCTATTGTTTACATCGTTCTGCGGAATGGCGGTGGTGTTCTTTGGGTATTTGCAATTCGCGTTATTCTAAATGTAATAATAGCATGTATACGTACCCCGTATGTAAAAAAATATATGTGTTTTTCATGTAAACAGTATTGCAAGAATGTTGTATTACCAGCGTTTTTGAGTACCGTTGCTGCAGTATTTGTGTCATACTTAATAAAAGGGGTTGTTCATAAGCCACTTATTTCTATTGTGTGTAGTGTTATCACCACAGCTATGATTGTTTTCTTTATAGGGCTAAGTAAAGACGATAGAATTACAGTATTACATATGCTTAAAGCTCATAGAGTAGAAT
>JBGUGW010000088.1:0-9386 GCA_045111695.1 Candidatus Cryptobacteroides sp.
GAAGATCTACGTACTGGACGGCAACGTCCCTATCCTTGTCGAGAGGAGTTCCATGGACGAGACGCTGGAGGTCGAGGCCAAGAGCCACATCGAGATGTTCCACCACTACTTCTTCACGCTCGCCCCGGACGACAAGTACATCAAGTACACGATGGAGAAGGCCATGTACCTCGTGGACGAAACCGGCCTTGCGCAGTACAACACCCTCAAGGAGAAGGGATTCTACTCGAACATCATGGGTACGAGCGCGGTCTTCAGCATCTACTGCGACTCCATCCGCGTCGATACCAAGAACATGGAGTTCACCTACTACGGCAGGCAGCGGATCGAGCGAAGGAGCAGCGTGCTGATGCGCGAGCTCGTGACCGCCGGACAGCTCCGCCGGGTACCCCGCACGGACAACAACCCTCACGGACTGCTCATCGTCAACTGGCGGACCCTGCTGAACAAGGACATCGAACAGAAGAACAAGTCAAGCTACTAACGCCTTATGGGAGACAACAGGTTTAAGAAGATGGTCATCGGCGAGAAGCTGCCTGACAAGGATGATCCGAAGTACCAGAAGAAATACGAGGAAGACGTCGAGGCCGGGCGCTGGTTCGCCCGCGTCACGAAACTGGATGTGCTTGCAGCACGGATTCAGCGTTTCGCCGAGAAGCACCGGGGGTTCTTCCTGGCCACCGTGTTCGGCATCATCCTTTTCTGCTTCGTGCTTAACGTCTACCGGTTCTCCAGGGCGTACAAGGCCCGTCAGGAGTCCCCCGCAGCAGTGAGTACGCAGGAGGAGATTCTCCGGGAGAGGCTCCTCGACAAATCACACACCATGATACCAATACCGCAAGAAGATGGAACTGACAAAGAGAATTAACTTCCGGCAGCCGAAGTACATGATTCCGGCCCTGATTTACTTTCCCCTGATTTTCACGGCTTACTTCGTGATCGATGCTTTCGGCACGAAGAAGGCCGAGACGGTGGATCCGTCCATGCAGACCACGGAGTACCTCAATCCTAACCTGCCGCAGGCGAAGGTGAAGGACGACCTGGACGGTAAGTACGAGAGCATGCTCAAGTCCTGGGGCAAGATCGACGACTACAGCGCCGTCGGGAACATCGACCGTGACGACGACGGGGCCGCAACCGAAACATACGAGCGTCAGGTCTCCGAAGCTGAGGCCGAGGCGATGAAGAGCGAACAGGGGGCCATGCCTCCGGGCAGCGTCGAGGAGACCCTGCGACGCAGCGCTGAACGCGGGGAGGCCGTGGCGAGCGGCGACTACCCTTTCCCCCTCACGGAAAGCGAACGGCTCATCCAGAGCCAGCAGCGTGAGGAAGCTCTCCGGGAGGAGCTGGAGGCGGCACTCGCCCAGCTCCGTGCCCAGAGCGAGGCTTCAGTCACCGGGAGCCAGACTCCGGCCCCTACGCAGCCACAGCCCGAATCCAGGGCCGTCTCTACCCCGTCCGGGGAGGATGAGGCCGCACAGGTTGTGAAACGCATCATGCAGTCCTCGGACTACTTCCATACTGTCTCCCAGAACGACCCGCAGCCGGACCTCATCAAGGCCATTATCGATGAGAACATCAGGGCCGTGGACGGCAGCCGGGTGCGGCTGCGTCTGCTGGATGACGTGCAGATCGGCAGTCTCACGATGCCGAAGGGCAGCTACCTCTATGCCGAGATGAACGGCTTCTCCGGACAGCGCGTGAAGGGGACGGTGAAGAGCGTCCTCCTGTATGACGAGATCATCAGGGTGAGCCTGTCCCTCTATGATACGGACGGGCTGGAGGGACTCTATGTCCCGAGGAGCACCTTCAACGAAACCGCGAAGGATGTCGCCAGCGGCGCGATGGGAAGCAACATGACCATCAGCCAGGGCAGCTATAACAACAGCCTCTCGCAGTGGGGTATGCAGGCTATCCAGAATGCTTACCAGCGTACCACGAGCGCCGTCGGAAAGGCCATCCGGCGCAACAGCGCCACGCTGAAATACGGCACCTTCGTGTACCTCGTCAACGGCCGTGAAACCAGAACAGAATAATCACTATCGATATGAGAATAAAGTATTTCATCGCATTAGCCTTAAGTGTCGCTTCAGGTTTTGCACTGCGGGCTCAGGAGACCATCCGGGAGATGGAACTGCTGACCGTGAACGACCAGATCACCACCGTCATCACCGCCACGGAGCCGGTGCGTTTCGTGGACATCTCCACGGACAAGGTGGCCGGTGACCAGCCCCTTTCCAATACCGTCCGTCTCAAGCCCAAGGAGGGAGCCGAAGTCAACCAGGACGGCGACATCCTCGCCGTCGTCACCGTCATCACCGAGCGTTACCGGGTGCAGTACGCGCTCGTCTACACGACGCGTCCGCATGAGGCCGTGACCGACAAGGCGGTCCTCCTGTCCGAGACCGTACCGTACAACAACCCGGCGGTGTCCCTATCGACGGAGGACATGACGAGGATGGCCCGGAGAATCTGGACCGCCAAGGCGAAATACCGCAACGTAGGTACGAAGAAGCACCATCTGGAGATCCGCCTGAACAACATTTACACGGCCGGCGAGTGGTTCTTCATCGACTTCAGCGTGGAGAACCGCACGAATATCCGATTCGACATCGACCAGATCCGGTTCAAGGTCGAGGACAAGCGCAAGTCCAGGGCGACGAACGACCAGAGCGTCGAGCTCTACCCCGCTCTTCTCCTTGAGCAGGGGACGACCTTCAACCGGGGCTACAGGAACGTCGCCGTACTGAAGAAACTCACCTTTCCCAACGACAAGGTACTGACCATAGAGATGTCCGAGAAGCAGGTCAGCGGCCGCACCATCACCCTCGAGATCGACTACGAGGACGTGCTGCGGGCCGATTCGTTCGACCACGGACTGCTGGAGGAGGACTAGCCATGAGACGGATCCTGACACTCATCATCGCCCTGACGGCCTGCCTCGCACCGGCCCTGGCCCAGAACAACTGGGACAGGATCGGTATCGGCGCAGGTGTAGGCTACTCCCCGAAGGCGGATGCCGTCCTCTTCTGGGAGCACGAGACGAAGTACCACAACGCCTGGGAGGTCTTCCTCGCCGGGTCGCTGGCCCTTGACAATCTCAAGGGCAACCTCTGGACGGACAACACAAAGGCCTGGGGCGCGGGCGCCGCCTGGAAGCCCTGTGTGGTCCGTTCCCGGAACAACTACGGCTCCCTGAGGCTGGCCGCCATTCTTGGCGCCGCTCCGAGGGAGTTCAGCGCCTCCCTCGTCACGGGATACCAGCACAGCTGGGTCCTCCGGGGCGGATGGCAGCTCTACTGGCAGGGCGGCGTGGCGCTGACGCTGCCCAAGCGGGGCGACCTCTTCGGCGTCTCGACTGGCGTCGGCGTGAAGATGCCCGTTCGTGATAGGATGCGCCGGTAGTTATGCTGCTGACTGCAATCATACTCATCATTCTGAGATACAAGAAGGGAAATGGAGGAAAGTAGGGACCTCATAGTCGGATACAAGATCTTCAGGAGCCTCGTCTACGTGTCGCTGCTCGTGGAGTTCTTCCTCTATGCCGTCGATCCGGGCGTGCTGGATTTCTGGGGAGGCATCCTCACGGACATCCACGGCCGAATGAAACGCTGGTTCATCTACCAAGACGGCAATCTCATCTGGAGTAAGGTTGCGACGCTCCTTCTCATCTGCATCACCAGCATCGGTACCAGGAACAAGAAGCAGCTGGAGTTCGATGCAAGGAAGATGGTCCTTTATCCTTTGGTGGCGGGCTTCTCGATAATCATCCTGTCCGTCTGGCTTTTCGGCCATCCGATGGGACCGCACATCTATACCGTCAGGATGAACCTGTGGTTCTATATGGCGGCTTCGGTTGTCGGGACGGTGCTGGTGCATATCTCTCTGGACAACATCTCGAAGTTCCTCAAGGAGGGCCTCCTGAAAGACAGGTTCAATTTCGAGAACGAATCGTTCGTCCAGTGCGAGGAGAAGATCGAGAACAAGTACAGCGTCAACATCCCGATGCGCTACTACTACAAGGGCAAGTTCCGCCACGGCTGGGTGAACATCGTGAACCCGTTCCGAGGGACCTGGGTCGTAGGAACGCCAGGCTCCGGTAAGACTTTCTCGATCATCGAGCCGTTCATCCGACAGCACAGCGCGAAGGGCTTCGCGATGGTGGTGTACGACTACAAGTTCCCCACCCTCGCCCGGATGCTGTACTACCACTATAGGCTCAACAAGAAACGGAACCTGCTACCGCCGGGATGCCAGTTCAACGTCATTAACTTCGTCGATGTCGAGTACTCCAGGCGGGTCAACCCGATCCAGCTCAAGTACATCAATAACCTCGCGGCGGCCAGCGAGACCGCCGAGACCCTGCTGGACTCCCTCCAGAAGGGAAAGAAGGAAGGCGGTGGCGGCTCGGACCAGTTCTTCCAGACCTCCGCAGTGAACTTCCTCGCGGCCTGCATCTTCTTTTTCTGCAACTGGAACAAGATGCCCTATGACAAGGACGGCAAGCCCCTAAATCCGGAATACGCTACTGACCGGCAGACCGGGCAGAAGAGGCTCACCGGAAGGGTCATGGACAAGGACGGCCTGTTCGTTCAGCCTGCCTACTGGCTGGGCCAGTACTCGGACATGCCGCATATCCTGTCGTTCCTGAACCAGGACTACCAGACGATCTTCGATGTCCTCCAGACCGACCCGGAGGTCCTTCCTTTGCTTGGCCCTTTTCAGACCGCCCTGAAGAATAAGGCGATGGAGCAGCTCGAAGGTATGATCGGCACGCTCCGTGTCTACACCTCCCGCCTGGCCACGAAGGAATCCTACTGGATCTTCCACCGGGACGGCGATGACTTCGACCTGAAGGTCAGCGACCCGAAGAACCCCAGCTATCTGCTTATCGCCAACGATCCGGAGATGGAGAGCATCATCGGGGCCCTGAACGCCCTGATCCTGAACCGTCTTGTCACCCGCGTGAACACCGGCCAGGGAAAGAACGTCCCCGTGAGCATCATCGTGGACGAGTTGCCTACGCTCTATTTCCACAAGATTGACCGTCTCATCGGCACGGCTCGAAGCAACAAGGTCAGCGTGGCCCTCGGCTTCCAGGAGCTTCCGCAGCTGGAGAGTGACTACGGCAAGGTGGGCATGCAGAAGGTCATCACGACCGTAGGTAACGTCGTGAGCGGCTCCGCCCGCGCGAAGGAGACGCTGGAGTGGCTTTCGAACGACATCTTCGGCAAGGTCGTGCAACTGAAGAAGGGCGTGACCATCGACCGGGACCGCACCTCGATCAACCTGAATGAGAACATGGACAGCATGGTCCCAGCCTCGAAGATCTCCGACCTGCCTACCGGCTGGATATGCGGTCAAACGGCAAGGGACTTCGTGAAGACGAAGACCGGCAAGGGCGGATCGATGAATATCCAGGAAAGCGAGGAGTTCCAGACATCGAAGTTCTACTGCAAGACAGACTTCAACATGAAGGAGATCGACGAGGAGAAGAAGCACTACACGGACCTGCCGAAGTTCTACACTTTCCCCTCGAAGGAGGCCAAGGAGCATATCCTCTATGAGAACTTCGTGAACGTCAACAGGGAGGTCGAACAGATGTGTCTCGAAATCACCCAATTCGTCAAGAAATAAAAGTGCAAGTACCTTTTTGTAGTACCATTTTGAAGAAATTTGCGATTTTCTCAATTATTTGAGCCCAAAACAGATAACTTGTTTTGAATAGGCCTTTCTATTACATAACTTGTCAAAGGAAACTAACAACAATCCATCATGAAGAAAGATTTCGAATTCAATGAAGAACAGGTCCCTTACGGCCTCCTCGGTCAGTACGGGCTAACCAGGGAGATGGTGGAGGATCTTCCCGAAGCTCCCTACTGTGACATCATGAACGGACTGCTCTCCCCCGTCCTTCCGGTCAGCGTCAAGGATGACGAAGGCAACACGATCTCGGCAAGGACGCGCTTCCGTCTGGTCAGGACCGACGATGGCGGAGTGGACGTTCTTTTCTACCCGCGACTCCTGCGCTGCGAACTGGATAGCTATTCGGAGTCGGAGCAGTATGAACTCCGCCAGGGCCGTGTCATCCTGAGCCATGCCCCTGACGATGCTGACCGCAAGTGCTTCGTCCAGATTGACCCGGATACGAACCAGGTCATGTACGTTCCGACCCCCGTCATCGGACGGAACATCCGGAATCTGATGGACCGCTTCGAGCTGACCACGGATGACATCACGCTCATCCAGATGGGAGAGGCTGCGGTGGTCGGTGACGGAAAGGATGTCCTTTCCATCGGCATCGACCTCAATGAGAGGACCGGCATCCGCATGGAGCGCGGCAAGTCCTTCAAGTGGAACCGTGACCGGGGAGCCGGGATGGACCGGTTCAACTTCGGCCTCTACGGGTGCTGGGTCAAGGACGCCTCCGGCGACCTCTCCTATGTCCCTGAGGAGGATTACACCGACGAGATCATCGCCGAACAGCAGAAAACCATCGACCGCAATGCGGGGAACCTTAAACGATAACGACCATGGAAGAGAAAACCTACACTGAGGACGAACTGGTGCAGATGTACCAGAACGGAGAGATCACCCTTGCGGAATTCGTCGTCTTCCATCCTTCGGACTGGGGCGTCGAGTTCGCTCTGTTCATCGCACGTCATTCCGACCGCTCAGAGGATGAGAACGCCCTGGCATTTCTTGACCTCAAGGACAAGGAGCTGGAGAGCGCCCTGGAGCGCGGTGAAGCTTAACCTTTAATCAAGAAAGAAAACCATGCCTACACGATCAAACGTACTTGGCCATTATATGGGAATCGCTCCGGAGCTGCAGGACACGCTCCGGCGCAACGGTATGCAGGCGCGTCTCGTCCGCAGCGGCGAGCAGGTACTGCTGGCCGTGCAGGGGCATGACTCCCCGCTTCTCACCTATCCCCTGTCACGTGAGCGTCTGATGGCTCTCACGGACGGTGGCACGAACTCGTCGAACCGGAAAGCCTACGACGCCTTCGCTGCGATCGTGGGAAAGGACTTCGACCTGCCGAAGGACTATGTCCACGCAAGAAACGCCAACGGGCGTGTCACGATGGGGCTTCACGGCTACCGGATCGGCGAGGGTGAATACGGCAGGACCGCAAGTCCGTTCAGGGACCTGTGGGCCCGCCGTGGTATGCTCGGCTGGACGCCGCGTACTCAGGAGGGATTCCACCTGCGCCGTGTGGGCGGGGAACTCCGCTTCGGCGGGGCTCCGCTCGTCGCAGACCGTCCGGACGGCAGGATTAAGCCCGGAGAGCTGCAGAACGGCGGTTACGGTTTCTACTACAAGGGGAACCAGGCCGCCCAGGCTCAGTCCGCAGCACGTTCAGGAGAGGACGTGCTGATGGAACTCAGGAGCGTCGTCCCTGAGATCCAGGCGCGTCCGGCATCCGCCGTGAAGGCGAAGCCGTACTCCGAACTCATCACATCTGACGTCTACTTCTCCAAGGACAAATGGAACGAGGTCCTGACCGGCCACGGCATCGTCGTGGACGAGCGGGCAGGGACGCTCACCGTGAAGTCCTCGGCCATCAACCGCGACCTGGTCTATGACCTCAGGGAGGATGAGCTGGCGGTCCTGACCGCAGGATCGCTGAAAGACCATCCCGTCACCGCCAGGCTCGATGTCATCAACGGTGTCATCGGGAAGGACTATGATGGCAAGGTCACGATGGAGATGCTTGAGAGCGGGGAACCGGTTGGGCTCGCGCTCTCCCCCGCTGCGCTGGAGGATATCCGCCAGCAGGAGCGGGCACTCCATCCGCAGCCGGTCGTCGCCGAGGATATGTCCTATCTGGTCATGCAGCAGGCGGTCCTCCAGGAACAGGAGGACGAGCGACGTGGTATCGGCCGCGTCTGGGGTGAGTCCCTCTATGAGATGCAGTCCCGCGAGGGCTGGTTCCGCGAAGGCGCCCACGGCCGCGAGGTCAGCGTCGGCGATATCCGTGTTGAGCCCGTCAATGACCAGGAACAGCAGTCCGGCAAGGACATGAAATACCGGATGACGGCCGTGATCAACGGCGAGGAGATCTCGCATGAGATTACCCGCAGGCAGTATGACAAGTTCATGGCCGTGGATGACTACCACCGCATGAAGCTCTTCTCGAAGGTCTTCAGCGAGGTGGACATGAAGCAGCTCCCCCGCGAGCAGCGGGAAGGCGGGCCGAACATCGGGGCTGCCATCCTGGCGGCGCTTACCGTTGCCGGAGAGATGGCGCGGGGGCCGCGGATGGCTCCGGACCTCTATATGGAGCGCCACGGCGGCGCCCATGTCTATATGAAACCCGGCGTTGATTCGCCCCAGGACATCGCGAGCCGGGCCTTCGAGGCAGGCCTCAATGCTGCGGAGCACGGTGTTGGATTAGGAAGATAGTTGGTTATGGGAAACCTCACTTACGACGATTACATGCAGCGCCTGACGGTGCAGGATATCCTGAAGGATGCGGGCTACGTCCGCAACCGGAAGGACGGTATGCGCTATCCGTCGTTCGTCCGTCTGGACGAGCACGGTCAGCGTATCCGCGGTGACAAGTTCATCGTCACGCATGACGGCCGGGGCTGCTTCCACCCTCCGGTTCAGAAAACCTACAACATCATTTCTCTCATCAAGGAGCATCCTGATCTCTTTCCGGAATACGAGGTCGGCATGAACCTCGACCTGTTGGTAAACAAGGTCTGTTGCCGGCTGCTTAATACGACCTATGAAGATAAGGAACGCGAGTTAAGGGAACCTGCGCCGGAGATCCGGCCTTTCAAGCTGGATGAGTACCGGCTGACGCGACTGGACAAGGCCGACAGGGAGACCTGGAGGCCGTTCTACCCCTTCTTCAAGCGGAGGGGCATAGACATCCGGACGGAACTGGCCTTCCGCGACACCTATGTCCTTGCGGAGAAGGATCATCCGAACAGGAAGGGTGTGACTTACTGTAACCTTTCCTTCCCGCTCACCGTCCCCGGTGGTGACGGAGCCGTTGTGGGATTCGAGGAACGGGGCTGGCCCAAGCGTGACGGCAGCCCGGCCTACAAGGGCAAGGCCGCCGGAAGCAACGGCAGCGCAGGCCTGTGGATAGCCTCCCCCGGCGGTACTGAACTCAGGGATGCGAAGAGGGTGTTCCTCTTCGAGAGCGCCTACGACGCTATGGCCTTCTTCCAGCTCCGGCGTGAAGATGACAAGGGCATCGGAAAGGCCGTCTTCGTCTCCACGGGCGGGAATCCGACCCGTGCGCAGATGCAGGGGCTTCTCCGAACCGCACCTGCGGCGGTGTTCCATCTCTGCTTCGACAATGACGAGGCCGGGCGTCAGTTCGCTGAGAACTTCATGGCTGTTGCGAAAGAGGAGAAACCCCACAG
>JBGUGW010000089.1:0-10101 GCA_045111695.1 Candidatus Cryptobacteroides sp.
CTCGCCGGCTACGGTGACATCTTCGAGCGCAACATCCTCGCCTCCGGCGTAGTGCCCCAGATAAGCGGTATTTTCGGCCCCTGCGCCGGCGGAGCGGTTTACTCCCCCGCCCTCACCGACTTCACCCTCATGGTCAAGAACACTTCATACATGTTCCTGACCGGTCCGGCCGTCGTCAAGAGCGTCACCGGCGAGGAAGTCACCCAGGAAGAGCTCGGAGGAGCAGCGGTCCACGCCTCCAAGAGCGGAGTGGCTCACTTCGCAGCCGCTTCCGAGGAGGAAGGCATCGCCACCATCAAGGAGCTTCTCAGCTATCTCCCACAGAACAACCGCGAGGAGGCTCCGGAGCTTCCCACCACGGATCCTGTTTCACGCGTCGACGACGCGCTCAACGAGATCGTCCCAGACAATCCCAACAAGTCGTACGACATGTACCGCGTCATCTCCGGCATTGTGGATGACGGCCGTTTCTTCGAGGTACACAAGGATTTCGCCAAGAACATCATAGTGGGCTTCGCCCACATGAACGGCCGCAGCGTCGGCGTCGTGGCCAACCAGCCCGACGTCCTGGCGGGCGTGCTGGACATCAACGCCTCGCGCAAAGCCGCACGCTTCGTGCGCTTCTGCGACGCTTTCAACATCCCGCTCGTCACGCTCGTCGACGTTCCGGGATTCCTCTGCGGCACGCAGCAGGAGTATGGCGCCATCATCACCAACGGAGCCAAACTCCTCTACGCTTACGGCGAGGCCACCGTCCCCAAGGTGACCGTCACCCTGCGCAAGTCCTACGGAGGCGCCCATATCGTCATGAGCTGCAAGCAGCTCCGCGGCGACATCAACTATGCATGGCCTTCCGCCGAGATCGCCGTCATGGGCGCAAAGGGCGCGGTCGGCGTGCTCAAGAACGTCACCGAAGAGGAATACAATGACCTGTTCTGCAACCCCTACCAGGCTGCGCAGAAGGGCTATATCGAGGATATCATCGAGCCGCGCAACACCCGCTTCCGCGTGATCCGCGCGTTGGAGACCCTCAGCTGCAAGCAGCAGGAGGTCCCGGCCAAGAAACACGACAATCTCCCTTTGTAGAGCAGGCTTATGATAAAACGACTACTGACAGTATCCCTCGTCATCCTGGCCGCGGCGTCCCTCCGGGCGCAGAACGTCATAGATCTCATCATCTCCGAGGTCATGGTGGACAACACCTCCTCGGTGCTGGATGATTTCGGTGACCGTACGCCATGGATCGAGGTATTCAATACTTCGCAGGGCACGGTCAACATCGCCGGCTGCTATTTCTCCGACGATCCTTCCAACCTCACCAAGAGCCAGATCGTCAAGGGAGACCTGCGCACCAAGATAGGCCCGAGGCAGGTGGCGCTGTTCTTCGCTGACGGACAGTCCTCCAAGGGCACTTTCTACCTCAATTTCCCGCTCAGGGAAGGCACCACCCTCTATCTCGTCAGCAACGACGGCCGCACGGTCATTGACAGCATCGAGATACCTGCGGGTGTCCCTGAAGGGCAGAGCATCAGCAAGTTCCCCACCGACAAGAAGGAGATGGTTTTCGAAGACGTCCACGCCGCAGCACCGTCCCCGCGTTCGGTCAACGGCAAGCACAACCAGAAGTCCAAGTCCGACATCGTCAAGGAGAACGACCCCCACGGATACACCCTGACCATCGTCAGCATCTCCATGGTGTTCCTCGCCCTCCTCATCCTCTTCACCATCTACAACTTCTCCGGCAAGGTATTCTCCGGCAAGGTCAAGCTGCGCAATCCATTCAAACGCAGCGCCAGGGCGGTCAAGGCCGCCGCGCTGCCTGCCGGCGGACGCGAGGATGAGATAGCCCTCGCCATCGCCATGGCGCTCAATGCGGAGTCCGGCGGAGAGACCGAGGCCGCCATAGCCCTGGCGCTACACCGCTTCCTCAGCGAGAGCGCGCACGATGCGGAGCCCTTCGTCATCACCCTCCAGCCGCGCAGGAGCGCGTGGAACGACAAGTCCAAGCTTTTCAGAAAACAACCCAGATAATATCCATACCATGAAAGAATATAAATTCAAGATCAACGGCAACCAGTACGAAGTCGCCATCAACGCCATCGAAGGAAACATCGCAGACGTAACCGTAAACGGAACGGCTTACAAGGTCGAAATGGAGAACGCTCCAGCAGCAGCGCCCGCAGCGGCCCCTGCCGCAGCCCCGGCTGCGGCGGCAGCTCCCGCTCCGGCCGCCGCGCCTGCGGCAGCTCCCGCGGGCCCCGGCACCGACATCAACTCCCCTCTCCCGGGCGTCATCATCGAGGTGTCCGTCAAGGAAGGCCAGGCCGTCAAGGCCGGCCAGAAAGTCGCTGTCCTCGAGGCCATGAAGATGGAGAACGACATCCAGGCCGAGAAGGACGGCACCGTCACCGCCATCCACGTCCACAAGGGAGACTCGGTCCTCGAAGGAGCCAAGATCGTCACCATAGCATAACCGCAGCATGGGCAATATCATTGACAGTCTAGTACAGTTCTGGCAATTCACGGGTTTTGCCAATATGACCGTGTCGCATATCATCATGATATGCATCGGCATCATATTCATCACCCTGGGCATTGTCAAGGAATGGGAGCCGCTGCTGCTCGTCCCGATCGGCTTCGGCATCATCATCGGCAACATACCGATGTTCCCGGGCCTCAACATCGGCGTTTATGAGGACGGTTCCGTGCTCAACACGCTGTATCAAGGCGTCCGCATGGGCTGGTATCCGCCGCTCATCTTCCTGGGCATCGGAGCCATGACGGACTTCTCGGCCCTCATATCGCAGCCGCGGCTCATGCTCATCGGCGCAGCCGCGCAGATCGGTATCTTCGGGGCCTATCTCCTGTCCATCATGTTCGGCTTCGCCCCCAACGAGGCCGGTGCCATCGGCATCATCGGAGGCGCAGACGGTCCTACCGCCATATTCCTCTCCTCCAAGCTCGCCCCGGACCTCATGGGCGCCATCGCGGTCAGTGCATACTCCTACATGGCCCTCGTACCTGTCATCCAGAAGCCCATCATGCTTCTGCTGACCACCAAGAAGGAGCGCCTCATCGAGATGCCCGCCCCGCGCGTCGTCAGCCAGAAGGAGAAGATCATCTTCCCCATCATCGGCTTCATCCTCACCGCATTCATCGTGCCTTCCGGCCTTCCGCTCCTAGGCATGCTCTTCTTCGGCAACCTCCTGAAAGAGAGCGGCGTCACACGCCGTCTTGCCGAGACTGCACGCGGACCGCTCATCGACGTCACGACCATACTCATCGGCCTCACCGTAGGAGCATCCACCCAGGCAGACAAGTTCCTTACCGGCAATTCCCTCAAGATCTTCGCCCTCGGACTCACCTCCTTCATCATCGCTACTACGGCGGGAGTCCTCTTCGTCAAGTTCTGGAACCTCTTCCTCAAGGAAGGCCGCAAGATCAACCCTCTCATCGGAAATGCCGGTGTGTCCGCTGTTCCGGACAGCGCCCGCGTCTCCGAGGTGGTCGGAAGGGAGATCAACCCCAAGAACCACCTGCTCATGCACGCCATGGCCCCGAACGTGGCCGGCGTCATCGGATCGGCCGTTGCGGCCGGTATCCTCCTCAGCTTCCTCGGATAGAGGCGGCCGGGACCTGAACGGACTATATAGAACACTAATCCTATCCAAGGGGGGAAGCCCCTCGGGAGCGTATCCCCCCTCGGCATTAATAACACTAAAGTATGAACAAACTGCAAGAATTGACGGACAAACTGTATAATGACGGTTTGTCCAAAGGCAAGGCAGAAGGAGAGAGGCTTCTCGAAGAAGCCCGGAACCAGGCCGGCGAGATAGTCGCCAAGGCCAGGAAGGAAGCGGAAGACATCGTCTCGGAGGCGCGCAGGCAGGCTGACGACTACAGCCAGAAGGTCACATCCGACCTCAAGATGGCCGCCGCCCAGAGTTTCCAGGCCACCAAGAGCGATATCGAGAACCTCATCATCGGCAAGTTCGCCGGAGAGGAGATGAAGGCCACCCTGTCCTCCGCCGATTTCGTCAAGCAATTCCTACAGGCAGTCGCGGAAAAGTTCAATCCCGACGACACCTCCGACCTGAGTGTAGTGCTCCCCGCATCGCTCCAGGACGAGCTCGAGCCCTTCGTCAAGGGCCAGCTTGCCAAAGTCCTGGGCAAGGGCGTCAACGCATCCTTCTCCAAAAAGATCTCCGGCGGATTCACCATCGGCCCGAAGGACGGCGGATACTTCATCAACATGACCGACGAGACCTTCAAAGAGCTGATCACAGAGTACCTGCGTCCCGTCACCAAGAGGCTCCTTTTCGGATAGGGCCATGGACAACTACGAGTATTTGATAGCCGGGCTTCCGGTCCTTTCGAGCGACGACAGCGGCGAGAACCTTCCTTCCGTCTCAGTACTGATCGACGAGATCAGGGGACTCTGTTCCGAGAAGGACAACGTCCTCATCGACACGCTGCTGAAGGGCTATGAGGAAGAGAACTACACGCCGGAGTTCTACCGTTCGATGCTGAAGCATCCGAACACGTTCCTCCGCGAGTTCTTCCGCTTTGACCTGAACATGCGCAACGCCAAGGTCCGCTATCTCAACGAAAGCCTCGGAAGGCCCTACGACAAGGACATCTTCCTCTATGACGACAAAGAGTTCGAGGAGAGTGATGATGTCCACAGGATCCTTTACGGGCCTAACCTCGTCTCCCGCGAGAAGGGGCTTGACGAGCTGATGTGGAAAAAGATCGACGAGCTCAATACCTTCGACTATTTCAACATATCGGCCCTCCTGGGCTATATCGCCAAGCTGAAGATCGTCGACAGGTGGCTCAAGCTCAACGAGGCCACTGGCCGCGAGATGTTCCGCAAGCTCGTGGACGAGATCCGCGGCACCTTCAAGGGAGTTGAATTCAATGAAACATAATAACCAGACAATATGAACACAACCGGAAAAGTTACGGGTATCGTATCCAACCTGGTGACCGTACAAGTGGACGGTCCTGTAGCGGAAAACGAACTCTGTTTCATCAACCTCGGGTGCACGAAGCTCATGGCCGAGGTCATCAAGGTGAACAGGGACAGGGCTTCCGTGCAGGTCTTCGAGAGCACCCGCGGCCTGAAGGACGGTGACACCGTCGAGTTCATGGGCAAGATGCTCGAGGCCACGCTCGGCCCCGGCCTCCTCTCAAGCGTCTACGACGGCCTGCAGAACGACCTCACGACCATGAAGGAAGTCTTCCTGCAGAGAGGCGAATACACGGACCCGCTCAATCATGAAAAACTGTGGGACTTCGTCCCTCTCGCCAAGGCCGGCGACAAGGTTGTCGCCGCCGACTGGCTCGGAGAAGTCAAGGAAGGCTGGCTCCCTCACAAGATCATGGTACCATTCTCCTTTAAAGGCGAATACACCGTCAAGTCCATCGTGGAAGCCGGAGAGTACAACATCGACAAGACCATTGCCGTCCTCACCGGTGAAGACGGCGAGGACGTCGAAGTGACGATGACCCAGAAATGGCCCGTCAAGGTCGCCATCAAGGGATACAAGGAGAAGCCGCGTCCGTTCAAGATCATGGAGACGGGCGTGCGCGTCATCGACACGTTCAACCCCATTGCCGAGGGCGGTACGGGCTTCATCCCCGGACCTTTCGGCTGCGGCAAGACCGTGCTCCAGCACGCCATCGCCAAGCAGGGCGAGGCCGACATCATCGTCATGGCGGCCTGCGGAGAGCGCGCGAACGAAGTCGTGGAGATATTCACAGAGTTCCCCGAGCTGATCGACCCGCATACCGGACGCCACCTAATGGAGCGTACCACTATCGTCTGCAATACTTCCAACATGCCCGTCGCCGCGCGTGAGGCTTCCGTCTACACCGCCATGACCATCTGCGAGTACTACCGCGCGATGGGTCTCAGGTGCCTGCTGCTCGCGGACTCCACTTCCAGGTGGGCACAGGCCCTCCGCGAGATGTCCAACCGTATGGAGGAGCTCCCGGGCGCGGACGCATTCCCCGTGGACCTCTCGGCCATCATCTCCAACTTCTACTCCCGCGCGGGAGTGGTTGTCCTCAACAACGGACAGACCGGAGCCGTCACCTTCATCGGTACGGTCTCCCCTGCCGGAGGTAACCTCAAGGAGCCCGTCACCGAGTCCACCAAGAAAGCGGCGCGCTGCTTCTATGCACTCGAACAGAACCGCGCCGACCAGAAGCGCTATCCCGCCGTCAACCCCATTGACTCCTATTCCAAGTATCTCGAATATCCCGAAATCCGCGAGTTCCTCGACCGCACGGTCGAGCACGGATGGGTGGACAAGGTAAACGCCCTCAAGGTGCTCGTCCGCCGCGGCAAGGAAGCCAACGACCAGATCAACATCCTCGGAGACGACGGCGTGCCGATGAGCTATCACGAGTCGTTCTGGAAGTCCGAGCTCATCGACTTCTCACTTCTCCAGCAGGACGGCTTCGACCCTGTCGACAGCCTCTGCCCCATGGCGCGCCAGAAATACATGGTCGACCTCGTGCGCGACATCTGCGCCAGGGAATACACGTTCGACGACTATGAGAAATGCCGCGACTGGTTCAAGGAACTCATCAACCTCCTGCGGCAGATGAACTACAGCAGGTTCGAAAGCGAACCTTTCATGAAGTACCGGGCAGAAATCACCAAACACCTCGAAACCAATGGCAACTAAAGCATACCAGAAAGTTTATACGCAGTTGGACGCCATCACCAAGGCCACTGTTTCCCTGAGGGCGAAAGGTGTTACCAACGATGAGCTGGCTACCGTCGACGGACGGCTGTCCCAGGTGGTCAAGACCAAGGGAGACCTCATCACGCTGCAGGTTTTTGCAGGTACTGAAGGCATCCCCACCAATTCCGAAGTCGCTTTCCTCGGCCATCCGCCCATCATCCGCGTGAGCGAGCAGCTGTCCGGCCGTTTCTTCAACGCATACGGCGACCCCATCGACGGCGGTCCCGAAGTTGACGGCGAAGTCCGTCAGATCGGCGGTCCTTCCGTCAACCCTTACAAGCGCAAGCAGCCCTCCGAGCTGATCCCTACCGGCATCGCAGGCATTGACCTCAACAACACCCTGGTCTCCGGCCAGAAAATTCCGTTCTTCGCCGATCCCGACCAGCCCTACAACCAGGTCATGGCTGACGTGGCCCTGCGCGCCGACGTGGACAAGATCATCCTCGGCGGCATGGGACTGAGCAACGACGACTATCTCTTCTACCGCCATGCGTTCGAGGACGCCGGCGCCCTGGAGAAAATCGTATCCTTCGTCAACACCACAGAGGAGCCTCCTGTGGAGCGCCTCCTCATCCCGGACATGGCCCTTACGGCTGCCGAATACTTTGCCGCTGACAAGAACGAAAAGGTGCTCGTGCTTCTCACGGACATGACGCTGTACGCGGATGCCCTCTCCATCGTCTCCAACCGAATGGATCAGATCCCTTCCAAGGACTCGATGCCCGGCTCGCTTTATTCCGACCTCGCCAAGATCTACGAGAAAGCCGTGCAGTTCCCCGCCGGAGGCTCGATCACCATCATCGCTGTGACCACCCTCAACGACGGAGACATCACCCACGCCATCCCGGATAATACCGGTTATATCACTGAGGGTCAGCTGTTCCTGAGGGCCGATACCGATACCGGCAAGGTCATCGTGGACCCGTTCCGCTCCCTGTCCCGTCTGAAACAGCTCGTCCAAGGCAAGAAGACGCGCGAGGACCACAGCCAGGTCATGAACGCCGGCGTCCGTCTATACGCGGACGCGCAGAACGCCAAGACCAAGCTCGAGAACGGTTTCGACCTGTCGGACTACGACCTGCGTTGCCTGGACTACGCCAAGGAATACGCGATCAGGCTCCTCAGCATCGACGTCAACATCAAGATCGACGAGATGCTCGACACGGCATGGGAGCTGTTCGCAAAGTACTTCTCAAAGGCCGAGACCGGCATCAAGCAAACCATGATAGACAAATACTGGCCTGCTGAATAAGGATTATGGCTATCAAGTTCCAATACAATAAGACATCGCTGAATAACCTCGGCAAGCAGCTGAAGGTCCGGCAGAAGGCGCTCCCCACCCTGCAGAACAAGGAGTCCGCCCTCAGGATCGAAGTGCGCAAGGCCAAGGATTATTCCGACAAACTTGTTGCGGACCTGGAGGCCACCAGGGAGAGGTACGACTACCTTGCATCGCTCTGGAACGAGTTCGAGCCCAGTCTCATAAGCATCACAGACGTGGACCTTGTCACTGTCAAGGTCGCCGGAGTCAAGGTGCCCGAACTCAAGGAGATACACTACGAGATACAGGATTTCAACGCTTTCGCCAAACCCGCGTGGTATGCCGACGGCGTCAGCATCCTCAAGGAGCTCACCCGCCTGGGCATCGAATCGGAAGTGTATCAGTACAAGAGCCGCATACTGGACTATCAGCGCAAGAAGACCACCCAGAAGGTCAACCTGTACGAGAAGGTCCAGATCCCCGGATACCAGGAGGCCATCAGGAAGATCAAGCGGTACATGGAGGATGAGGAGAACCTCTCCAAGGCGTCCTCCAAGATCGTGAAGGAACGTCACGCACTGGAAGAAGAGGAGGAAACGGCATGATTGAGAAAATGACCAAATACTCCTTCATCCTGCTCAAGGGCGGGGAGGAGAAGTTCCTGGATCAGCTCCGGGAGCTCGGAGTCGTCGACATCAAGCGTTCCTCCGTCCCTGTTGACGCCCATTCCACGGACCTGATGGACCGCATAGGCCAGGTCAAGCACGAGATCGAATCGCTGGAGAACGGCGTGGACACCCATCTGACCGAGCTGCTGGACCAGCTCGACAGCATGGAAAGCGCCAAGGAGGCCATCGCCCCCTGGGGCGATTATGACCGCGACAAGACCGATGCGTTAAGCAAGGCCGGCGTGCCGATCCACTTCTACTGCGTGCGCAAGAAAGCCTATAATCCCGAGTGGGAGTCGAAGTATCCTATCGAGATTATCCTCGACGATGGCAAGACGGTCCATTTCGTCCTTGCCGGAGGCAATTACGGATTTCCCGTCACGGAGATGCACACTCCCCTGTCCACCATCCACGAGCTGGAGGGCATGATAAATGCCAAGGACAAGGAGATAGAGCGCTACCGTAAGCATCTGGAGGACCGCAAGTCCGAGATTCCCGGACTGGAGGCCCGCCGCAATGAGCTGACAGACGAGTTGACCGTCTACCTGGCCTCCCTTGCCGGAGAGTCAGCCGTCGAAGACCGCTTGACTATTTACGAGGCCTTCGCTCCCACGGACTGTGACGCCAGGCTTGCCGAAGCTCTCGACTCGTCCGACGCCCTGTGGTTCAAGGCTGTCGCCACCAAGGAGGACAATCCTCCCATCAGCTTGAGGAACAATTGGTTCACACGCCAGTTCGAGGTCCTGACGGATATGTACGGCCGTCCTGCCTACGACGAGTTCGACCCTACTCCAATCCTCGGGCCTTTCTTCCTGCTGTTCTTCGCAATGTGTATGGGAGATGCGGGCTACGGCCTCCTGTTGATCCTTATCGGGTGGCTGCTCAAGAAGAAGGTCCCGTCCATGGCCAAGTTAGGACCTCTGGTGATGATGCTCGGTGTGGGCACCTTCCTGGTCGGCATCGTACTTCACACTTTCTTCGGCATCAACCTCTACACCGCCGAATGGGTGCCCCAGTGGCTGAAAAGATGCATGGTCAGCGGCAGCATTGCCGGATATGACGCCCAGATGGTGCTCGCCGTCGGAGTCGGTATCTTCCATATCTGCCTCGCCACGGTCGTAAAGGCTATATGCCACACTTCCAGGTTCGGATTCACCAAGTGCATCAGCACCTGGGGATGGACGCTGCTGATAGTCGGCTCTGTCATCACCGGAGGCCTCGCCCTGCTGGGAGTGATCGACATGCCGGTAGTGAAGATCATTTTGATTGTCCTGGGCATCGTTTCCGGCCTGGGTATCTTCTTCCTCAACGACCTTCACCGCAATCCCCTCCTCAATGTCGGTTCCGGCCTCTGGTCCACCTACAACACTGTTACCGGCCTTATGGGAGACGTCCTCAGCTACCTTCGTCTGTA
>JBGUGW010000090.1:0-5009 GCA_045111695.1 Candidatus Cryptobacteroides sp.
TCGAGAGGAATGCGCTATACGACATCGACCTGCCGGATTCGCGCATGGCCGATCTCTTGGACGCCCTGATGCGCGGATATCCCGGCATCTTCTCCTTCCCGGTCCAGGTGGACGAGGATGCCCTTGCTCGCAGTTGCGGCATGTCCGTACCCCATTTGAGGGAATTGCTGTATAACCTTTCCCTCGAGCATGTCATCAAGTATATTCCGGCGGATCACTCAAGTGTCGTTTTCCTGCATCACGACCGCCTCCGGCCCGGAAATGTCGCCCTCTCCCCGGGCAAATACGAACAGTTGAAAGACGCTTATCACGAGCGCCTGGAGGCCATGCTGGAATATGTGTCCGAGGAGGACGAGTGCCGCGCGCATTTCCTGCTCCGGTATTTCGGGCAGGAAGACAGCGCGCCCTGCGGCACCTGCGACCTCTGTCGTTCCGGTGCCGCCAGGACATCCTCGAAGGAATCTACTGAGGAATGGCTGTGCGCCCAGGTGAAATCCCGCGGCGGAGAATACACGCTGGCGGACATCCGCCAGGCGTATGAATCCTCCCAGCTTGGGTTGTCTCCTGATTGGGCGGAGATGCTTCGTTCGTTGATCGATGCCGGAGCTGTTCCTCCTCCTTTATCCTAAATTTCTCAGTCAGTGATAACGAGCCCGTCGTAGGCGGGGGAGATGCCGTCAGGCAGTTCGCGGTCGAACTGGGCGTGAGTGGGGAAAGTGTGTGAAAGGTGGGTGAGCCAGGTATGCTCCGCGCCAATCTTCTGCGCCAGATTCACGGCCTCAGAGAGGCTGAAGTGCGAGTGATGCGGGTGATAGCTCACGGTATTGAGAGTGAGGTGTTTAAGGCTTTTCAATTTCGAAAACTCCTCTTCCGGAATCCTGCTCATGTCCGTGATGTAGGCGATGTTGCCGAAGCGGAATCCAAGTACCGGCATCTTGTCATGGTATCCCCGTATAGGGATTATTTCCACGCCGCCGGCGGCGGCCGTCTCCGGAGACGGAGCCTGGGCCGTTGATACGATGTCGTTGCCGCAGGGGACGATGCTTCCGTCCGGCATCCGCGTGCAGTAGCCCTGGTCGTGCATCCAGACTAGCTCTCCTCCGTTATCGGGAATGACGGCGAAAGGGGAGTCTCCTATCAGGTGGATGCGCCACTCCGGGGAACCGGGATACTTGGGGTCTGCGAACGCATAGCCGAACATGATCTTGAGTGTATTCAGGACCTTTTCCTCGCAATAAATATGGACCGGTTTGCGGTCGATGTAGTTGAATGCACGGACGTCGTCCAGTCCGCCGGTATGGTCCATATGGTTGTGGGTCAGCAAGATGGCGTCGAGGTGGGTGATGTCCTCGCGCAGCATCTGGGTACGGAAATCCGGACCGGCGTCCACGAGTATCCGTAAACCTCCGTATTCGACGAGCGCGGCTGCCCGCAGCCGCTTGTCCCTAGGGTCTTCCGAGCGGCACACGGCGCAGTGGCAGCCTATGATCGGCACGCCCTGCGACGTGCCTGTTCCGAGGAATGTCAGTTTAGCATTTCCCATGGTCAGATGATGATGTCAGTCAGTTGTCCGACGAACGAGGCGTCGTAAGGCCGCACTATGCGGATGTAGTTTCCAGTATATCCCGACATGTTCCCGTCCTTCTCCTTCGACTCGAACAGCACCCGCTCACGGATGCCGCGGTTCTTTTCGACGAATGAGTCATGGAGGCGTGAACAAAGCTCTTCAAGTGCGAGGACGCGCTCGTGCTTGACGGCTTCAGTCAACTGTCCGGGCATCTTTGCCGCGGGCGTGCCAGGTCTCCGGGAATAGGGGAATACATGTATGAAAGCCGGCTTCAGTCGTGCGATGAAGTCGTAAGTCTCCTTGAACAGCTCATCCGTTTCGCCGGGCAGGCCGACCATCGTGTCGATGCCGAAGAATACCTTCGGTTTGCCGGGGGCTTCCATGCGCGAGCGGATGTATGCTATGCGGTCCGCAAAAAATGCAGTGTCGTATTTCCGGCCCATTGCCTTCAGGAGAGTGTCGCTGCCAGTCTGGAGCGGAATGTGGAAATGCGGCTGGAACTTTGTCCCGGACGCGATCCAGTCGACTATCTCTTCGGTGATGAGGTTGGGCTCGATCGATGAGATGCGGTAACGCTCGATGCCGTCCACGGCATTCAGGGCCTTCAGCAGGTCAAGGAAAGACTCTCCGGTCGTGCGGCCGAAATCCCCTGTATTCACTCCTGTCAAGACTATCTCCTTCACGCCTTCCGCGGCTATGGCTTCGGCATTCCTTACGCATTCGCAGATCGGGATGTTGCGGCTCTCTCCGCGGGCGTATGGGACCGTGCAGTACTTGCAGTAATTGTTGCATCCGTCCTGAACCTTCAGGAACGACCTTGTTCTCTCTCCGGTACTGTACGCTCCGAACACAGTGTCCTGTCTTTCGGAGGGTATAGGTCCCGAAAATGCCTCACTCCATTCGGCCCCCCCCATTGCAGGCAATGGGTCCCCCCCTCTCATGTTGCCGAGGGTGGCACAATTTTCAGGACCTATACCCTCCGAAAAAAGGCCTAAAAGTTTGAGGGTTTCGGGGACGACGAGGGACTTTTCGTGCGCGCCGAAGACGCGCGCGACGCCCTCGATGGCCTCGAACTCGGCCCGGTGCAGCTCAGCGCTGCAGCCGGTCACGACGATGCGCGCATCAGGATTAATGCGGTGCATCTTACGCACGAGGTTGCGTGACTTGGCGTCCGAAGTGCCGGTGACGGTGCAAGTGTTGACCAGATAGATGTCGGCCTTTTCCTGCCATGGGACCACCTCCAGCCCGGCAGCCTTGAACTCCCGCTCGTAAGTGGAAGTCTCGGCATAGTTGAGCTTGCAGCCCAATGTCAGGAACGCGATTACCATTTCCTGTCGATGATTCTGCCGGTCCTGGATTCGTGCGGATAAGATACGGTCACCCTCGACCACTGGCATGCCCCGCCCACGGGCGGAGTACTCTTGGATATCCTGATTTGGAAACGGATGAATTCCGGGAACTTCGCGGCGATGCCCTTGACGATCCTCCAGGCCACGTTCTCGAGCAGGTTCGAGGGCTTGTCCATCTCCTCGCGGATGACCTTGTATACATCGGCATAGTCCACGGTGTCGTCCAGACGGTCGGACTTTGCCGCGGTCTTGAAATGATACTCGGCCCTGAAGTCGACCACGAAGAGATTGCCCTCGGCCCTCTCCTTCTCGAAGCAGCCGTGGTAGGCGTGGAACTCCATTCCGCTGAGCTCCATTACGCCAACATCAGAAATACGCATGGTCTTTTTCCTATTATTGCTTTTTCCTTTTTCCATTCTGCCACGGTTTTGGTTAATATGAATTCATCAGGCATGGTGATGTTCGCCGCAATGCATATCCTGGTGGAAGGACGGCAGGACTGCAGGAGGTCGGAGAACATGGCGTCGTTGCGGTAAGGCGTTTCGATGAATATCTGTGTCTGCCGCTTGGACTGCGAGACCTTCTCGATGGACTTGATGGCGTTGCGCCTCTCTTCCGTCTTGGCCGGGAGGTATCCGCAGAAGGTGAATGACTGGCCGTTTAGGCCGGAAGCCATAAGGGCGAGCATCAGCGATGAAGGCCCCACCTGGGGTACGACTTCGATGCCGTGGCGGTGGCAAAGCGCCACCAGTGCAGCACCGGGATCCGCCACGGCCGGGAGTCCGGCCTCGCTGATGAGCCCGACGTCGCGACCGTCGTCGAACAGTGTCACGAACCGTTCAACCTCCTCCGCGGAAGTGTGCTCGTTAAGCTCGTGGAATTCGAGGTCCTGGATGTGCCCTTTCAACCCGGCGCTCGAAAGGTAGCGCCTGGCTGTCCTGACCTCCTCGACGACAAAGCAGCTGATGTGCTGCAGCAGGTCGAGGGTAGGGGCGGGAATCACCTCTGCAGGGTCATAATCTCCAAGGGGAGACGGTATCAGATACAGTTTTCCTTTCATTCCGGCTTTTCTACTTCGATGGTCACTTTTTCCTCGTCCCTTGCCTGGACGGCATCCTGGGACTGGCGTTTCGATTTCGGTGTGAACAGGTCGCGGAAGAACAGCTTCAGCGAGTCGAACTCCTTCTGGTATGCGACGCCGACGCCGTTGCGCTGGAGGTTGTCCAGATAGTTCGTGTATTCGTCTGCGGAATGCGAGAACAGGTTCAGGCGCACCTGTCCGCTCTTGTCCATCTTGACTTCGATGTCCAGGTCACCTACCACGTCTCCGTTGCCCGAAGACATATACTGGCGGTTTCCTACGCTGCCGTTGACTATGACGCGGTTGTTGAACAACTGCGTGGAAAGGGCGACGTCGAATATGCTCCTACCAGATCCGCTCTCGGAATAGTTGAGACCGAGGTCCAGAGGGATGTCGAGTTTCTGCAGCAGGTTGTTCAACTGGTTGGCCATGAGGTCGGCCACATTGGATGTCAACAAGTTGGAGTTGTTCACGATGCCGGACTGCTCATCCGGGATGAAGTTGTTCGTCACAAGCAGTGCGATGAACTGTTTCTGCACCTTGTCATCTGTGCTGAGTGCGCTCTCGACCCTGGATTTGGTCATAGGATCGAGGTCGGGGACATTGATGGAGAAATCCAGTTTGGGATTGCGGAGCTTGTCAGAAATGTTGACGCCGCACTCCACCGTCCTTCTGGAACTCACTGACGTCGTGTCGGCGATCAGGTTGGAAAGGGAAGTCCTGAGAGAGTACTTCGCGGCGATGGACAGGTCGCTGTCCATGATGTCACCGTTGAACTTGATGGAACTTCCGTCCGATACGGTGAAATCCTTGCTCGCGATGCCCATCGCATTGAAGTGGTAATTGCCGCTGTTGAGGGTGTAGTCTCCGTTGATGGTGAACACATCCTTGGACGGCCGCACTTCCAGTGCGATTGTTCCCGCTCCGCGTCCGATGAATACATTGCCGGTAGCCTTGTCCACCTCAAGGTGGGCTTCCACCTGCGGCGTAGCGTTGACGCGTACGCGTACGG
>JBGUGW010000091.1:0-8702 GCA_045111695.1 Candidatus Cryptobacteroides sp.
ATCATGAAAGTTTTGTGGGCCATCACCCTTTCGGCCTCGCTCATCTTCGTCGTACAGACGATCATGACCTTCATCGGCGCAGCCGGAGGTGACTTCGACGTCGAGGCCGGAGGCGGACTGGACACCGATTTTGACGATCCTTCAGCGGCAATGGGCTCGGGGATGAACCTCTATACCTTCCGCAATCTCGTCAACTTCCTTCTCGGATTTGGATGGACCTTCATCCTCCTGCAGAAGAGCATTTCCTCCAAGGGACTCCTGATCCTGATATCCCTGCTGGTCGGCCTGGCCCTCGTCGCCATCGTCATGTACATGTTCAAGTGGCTCAGCGGCATGCAGCAGTCGGGCAACATAGATGTGTACAAAGCCGCTATCGGCTGCCAGGGCACGGTCTACCTGACCATCCCCGGCGAGCGCTCCGGCGAAGGCAAGGTGCAGATAACCATCAACAACGCCGTCCGTGAGTATGCCGCGCTCACCGACTCCGACACCCTCAAGACCGGCACGCCGATCCGCGTAGTCGAGGTCCTGAGCCCGAGCACGCTGCTCGTGGAAGAGCTTGATTCACTTATCGTCTAACACATAATATACTGATACTATGGGAATTGAACTGATCATCATCATCGTATTCGTCGTCTTCGTGACCTTCGCCGCCATTCTCAGGCGCTACAAGAGGTGTCCGTCCGACAAGATCCTCGTCATCTACGGAAAGACCGGCAAGAACAAGGAAGGTTCCATATCCTCCGCACGATGCATCCACGGCGGTGCATCCTTCATCTGGCCCGTTTTCCAGGATTGGAAAATGCTCGACCTGACCCCCATCAGCATCGAGTGCAACCTTACCAACGCACTGTCCAAGCAGAACATCCGCGTCGACGTGCCCTGCCGCTTCACGGTCGGTATCTCCACCGAGCCTGAAGTCATGACCAACGCCGCAGAGCGTCTGCTCGGGCTGCATCCTTCCGACATCCAGAACATCGCCACCGATATCCTCTTCGGTCAGCTCCGTCTGGTCATCGCTACAATGGACATCGAGGAGATCAACGCCGACCGCGACAAGTTCCTCGCCGCCGTCAGCCAGAACGTCGAGGCCGAGCTCCGTAAGATCGGTCTGAAGCTCATCAACGTCAACGTCACCGATATCCGTGACGAGTCCGGCTATATCGAGGCCCTCGGTAAGGAAGCCGCCGCTAAAGCTATCAACGACGCCAAGAAGAGCGTTGCCGAGCAGAACCGTTTCGGTGAGATCGGTAAGGCCGAGGCCGACAGGGACAAGGATATCCGTATCGCCGAGACCAGCCGGGACACCCGTATCTATACCGCAGAGGCCAACGCCAAGGCCGTCGAGGGTGAGAACAACTCCAAGATAGCCATCGCCAACTCCGATGCAACCCGCCGCGAGAAGCAGGCAGAGGCCGAGCGCATCGCTGTCGCTGCCGAGAAGGTCCAGGCCGCAAAGGCCCTCGAGGAAGCCTACAAGAGCGAGCGCGACGCTGAAATCGCCCGCGCCGCACGCGAGAAGGCCACCCAGGAGGCCAACATCGTCGTTGCCGCACAGATCGAGAAGGAAAAGATGATCATCGAGGCCGAAGCGCAGGCCGAGCGGCTCCGCCGCGAGGCCCAGGGCCAGGCCGACGCCATCTTCGCGAAGATGGACGCACAGGCCCGCGGTGCCCTCGAGATCCTCTCCAAGCAGGCTGCCGGTTTCGGCCAGCTGGTGGAGGCCGCCGGCGGAGACGCCAAGGACGCCATCACCATGCTGATCTCCGACAAGCTGCCTGAGCTCGTCAAGACCCAGGTCGAGGCCGTCAAGGGCATCAAGATCGACAAGGTCACCGTCTGGGACGGTGCAGGTTCCAAGGACGGAGGCAAGACCGCCACTGCCAACTTCATCTCCGGGATGATGCAGTCGGTCCCCCCGCTCGACGAGATTTTCAAGATGGCGGGAATGAGCCTTCCTTCCTACCTCAAGGGCAAGGAAGAGGCTAAGCCCGAAGAGCAAAAGGAGGCTGCTGAATAATGGCTATAATCGTCAACGTGGACGTAATGCTCGCCCGTAGGAAGATGTCCTCCGGCGAACTCGCCGAGAAGGTGGGCATTTCGGCCGCAAACCTCTCTATCCTGAAGACAGGCAAGGCCAAGGCCATCCGCTTCACTACGCTGAACGCGTTGTGCAACGCCTTGGACTGTCAGCCGGGGGACTTGCTGGAGTACGCTCCTGATCCTTCCGACTCTACTTAGTGCCGTACCAGGACTGCATCACATAAAAGGCCTTCTTCCGTTCACCTTTCTCGGAGAGAAGGCCTTTTCTGTTGTAGTCGTCCTGGATGCCGCCGAGCATGCGCTTGGGGCTGCGGAAATCCTTGAGGATCCAGGGAGAAGCCCCGGCCAGGCCGGGCATCCTGTCGAGCATCGCGATATTCTTGATATAGAGATACTCCTGATACTCCTCGGTGAAACGCTGGTCCACTGCGCCGTGGCGCCCGTATAATGCCCCTCCGCCGAACTCCGTGACGATGACCGGCTTATTGATATCGAAGGTCCATGTCACTTCATCGCACTTCTCCGGAGTACCGTCATACCAGCCGACATACTGGTTGAAGCTGATG
The DNA here is from genome assembly GCA_045111695.1 of Candidatus Cryptobacteroides sp. Classification (GTDB taxonomy): domain Bacteria; phylum Bacteroidota; class Bacteroidia; order Bacteroidales; family UBA932; genus Cryptobacteroides. The sequence continues at coordinate 2,610 of JBGUGW010000091.1, forward strand.
AGGTCGGCTATCTCCGTGAGCGGATCGTTGACAGTCAGGATCTTACCCGGTTTTTCAATCTTTTCCATGGCAGCGCTGACCAGGCGCGTGGGATCGAGTTCGCGGGCCTTGGCAATGAGGTTGCCAAGGAATCTCAAACGGCTGTCGCCCAGCGGGGTCTCGTTGGCGACGGACCAGATAATCACGTTCGCGCGGTTGCGGTCGCGGACGATCATATCCGTAAGCTGCTGTTCAGCATTGGCATAGGTATCGGGGTTGTCGAAGGAAATGGTCCAATAGACAGGTATCTCGGACCAGACCATGATGCCCATCTCCTCGGCGGCACGGATCATGTTCTCGTTGTGCGGATAGTGTGCCAGGCGCACGAAGTTGCAGTTCAAAGCCTTGACTTCGGCGAGCAGGGCGCGCGCGTGCTCTGCGCTGTTCGCGCGTCCGCCGGCGCCACCTATAAACTCCTCATGGATACTGATGCCCTTGCAGAATACTTCCTTTCCATTGAGAAGGATCCTGTCTCCACGCGTCTCGATGGTCCTGAACCCGATACGGTCAGATACTTTATCTTCGCCTGATGACAAAGTCACATCATACAATTTCGGATTCTCCGGGCACCAGAGTACCGGCTTCGCATCAATCTCGAAACGGGCGATGCCGGAAGCGTCAGCCGATACCGTCCTTGACACTTTCAGTTCCGGTATCGATACGGTCACTGCCGCCGAAGCATCAGGCCCGTCCAGCCGGACCCAGCCCTCGATAACACTCTGTGACCCTTTCTTCAACTGGACGGAATACTCCCTTATGAATGTCTCCGGAGTCTCGACGAGATAAACGCTGCGGGTGATGCCGCCGTAGTTCCACCAGTCGGAGTTGACGGTCGGGACCCCGTCCATGCGGCGGGTATTATCCACATTGACTACCAATGAGTTGGCCCCGTCTTGCAGGCGGTCAGTCACCTCGAAGTTGAACGGAGTGAAACCTCCCTCGTGACTGCCGACACGACGGCCGTTGAGGCCGACGATAGTCTGATAATTGGCGGCGCCGAAATAGATGAAATACCTCTTGCCCGGCTGTGGCCTGGCATCGAACTTCGTCCTGTACCACACCGCTCCCTCATAATAGTACAGCTCGCGCCGCTGAGTGTTCCAGTCGCCCGGGACCGCCATCTCCTTGGCATAGTCGAAGTCATACTCCACCAACTTTGTCTGGTCGGAGTAGAAACTCCTGTCGGCAAAGAATGAAGACCTGTCCGGGACAGGGTTGGCCCGGTAGTCCATGGCTCCGGTATTGTAGACATCGACGATATATTTCCAACTGCCGTCCAGGCAGGTCGCATTGCGGCCTGGGATGTTCACTATCTGGGGATATGGCTCCTGCGCGGAAAGCGGCAGGAAAGACATGGTGAAGATGATGATTGCAGGGAGGAATTTCTTCATGGCAGTAAGTGTTATCTCTGATAAATATAGCTTAATTTTCCTTATATTTGAACAAATAACCATTGTCATGAACCGTAAAACTCTTTTGACCCTGGCGGCGCTGGCAGCCTGTCTGACGCTGAGCGCCCAGAAACCTGATCCTAATTTCTTCATCTACCTGTGTTTCGGCCAGTCCAACATGGAAGCCGGAGCCCGTCCTGCGGAACAGGACGAAGGCTTCAACGATCCGCGTTTCCAGTTTATGGCGGCCGTGGACATGCCGCGCTTCCAGCGCGAGCGAAACCACTGGTACACGGCTGTCCCGCCCATCTGCAGGGAGACCAACAACATGGGGCCGGTCGATTTCTTCGGCCGCAAGATGATAGAAGTTTTGCCTGAGCAATACAAAGTAGGCGTTATCAACGTCTCAGTCGCAGGTGCCAAACTGGAGCTATGGGATAAGGACGCATGTGAGGAATATCTGGCAATGGAAGCCGCCGACCCGTCGCGAAGCTGGCTCGTGAACATGGCCAAGGAATACGGTATGAGCCCCTACCAGCGCCTGATGGAGACTGCGCGCGAAGCGCAGAAATACGGCGTCATCAAGGGAATGCTGCTGCATCAGGGCGAGTCCAACCCGGATGACCCCGAATGGCCCGGCCGCGTGAAGAAGATCCACGACGATCTCTGCGCCGACCTTGGGCTGGACCCTGACGCCATTCCCCTATTGGCCGGCGAATTGAAATATGCTGAGCAGGACGGTGTATGCGCAGCTTTCAACGAAGTTGTGTTGCCGCACCTGCCGGAAGTCATGCCTAATGCCTACATAATCTCCGCCCTTGGCTGCGAAAGCACCGGCGACCAGTTCCATTTCAGCACCGAGGGCATGCGCCTCATGGGCTACAGGATGGCTGACAAGATGCTCCAGCTGCAGGGATTCAAGGAGGTCGAGCGCCGCACTCTCGACCTCAACCCGGACAAGCTCGGCATCGGGATCAGTCCCACCCTGGCCGGCATTTTCTTCGAGGACATCAACCAGTCCGTGGACGGAGGCATCTGCGCCCAGCTGATCCAGAACAATTCCTTCCAGGCATACAATGTCCCGGACGGACCGGAGAATGAGTTCTCCACCTGCGACACCGTCTTCTTCGGATGGACGGTGCTGCGCGGTGAGGGTGCTGAAGGCATAGCCCGCGCAGTGGCGGACAAGCCCCTTGTGCCCGGCCTTAAGAGATACTATGACTTCGACCCCAACGACGAATACGACGACGAACTGCGTTATGCGCAGTACAGTGTACGTTTCGACATCACAAAGGCCGGTGCCGGATTCGGCATCGCGGCCAACGGCTACGGCATAGCCGAATACAAGAAAGGTCCCGGCCTCATCTACTCTGACAATACCCAGGTTGCATCAATCCCTGCCGTGCAGGGCGTCAGCTACGACCTTGGACTCTACCTTCAAGGTCCTGATTATAAGGGAAATATCTCCGTCTATCTCGAAGACGCAGCCGGCAACCGCAACTCCAATGTCATAGCGATCCCGAAGCTCGGAGGCTCCTGGAAGCAATATACGGGAACGCTGACTGCCGAGCGCTCCGTGGACAGCCGCCTCGCCATCGTAGCGGACGCCCCGGGCACTTTCTGGCTCGACTTCGTCACCCTCGTGCCCGAGGCCTCTCAGCTCTGGGAAGGCGGCAAGTACGGTCCTTTCCGCAAGGACCTCCTCGAAGCCCTTGCAGACCTGCATCCGACCTTCATGCGTTTCCCCGGAGGTTGCGCATCGGAGGGCCCGAACTATTTCGGACAGGTGTTCTGGAAGAATTCAATAGGCCCGCGCGAGGAGCGCATCGGCTTCCGCAACCACTGGGGATACTGGACCTCGCAGTACATCGGTTTCTATGATTATCTGTTGATGGCGGAAGGCCTCGGAGCCACTCCCCTGCCCGTCCTCAACAACGGCGTCACCTGCCAGTTCGCCGGGCACAAGTACATCGCACCCCTTGAGACCCAGGCTGACCGCGATCGTTTCTACAGCATATTCGTGAAGGACGCCCTTGACTTCATCGAGTTCTGCAACGGAGGGACTGACACGGAGTGGGGCGCTAAGCGCGCAGCCATGGGCCACCCCGAGCCTTTCAACCTCAAATACTTAGGCATTGGAAACGAAAACCGCGGGGATGAATTCTGGGAGCGCTTTGACATCATCTACAAGGCAGTCAAGGAGAAGTATCCTGAGATAACCATCGTTTCCACCGCCGGAGCGTCGGATGCCGGAAGGGAATTCAACGCCAACATGACCCAGATCGACGCCAAGTACCCTGACACCATCGTGGACGAGCACTACTACAAGGGCGACGACTGGTTCTACTCCAATGGCGACCGCTATGCTCCCGGCAAGACCCGCGGTGCAGAAGGCAACACCTATGACAGGAGTAAGCCCACACGTGTCTTTGTCGGTGAATTCGCCAACAACAGGACCAACAACGCCTACTCTTCCGCGATGGCAGAAGCCGCCTACTGGACCAGCCTTGAGCGCAATTCAGACATGGTGGTGATGGCTGCCTACGCTCCCCTCTTCTGCAAGAAGGGCTTCAACAAGTGGGACTCCAACCTCATCTGGTTCGACAACCGTGGCATGTGGCGATCCTGCAACTACTATTACCAGAAACTCTTCTCCGTCGCCGGAGACCGCGCTTTCGAGACTTCTGCGGTCATGAACGGAGGAGAAGAGGACGGCAAGGTCTACACCTCACCCACCATCGACTCCAAGACGGGCGAGATCTTCATCAAGTTCGTCAATTCCGAAGCGGTGGACAAGCTCCTCACCGTCAACACCGGTTCGGGCACGGCTTACGAAGCCACGGTAGAGTTCGTGTCGTCACACGACACTTCCGTGAAGAACCAGGGCGACCAGAACTACTACTCAAGCCATCCCGACTATGCGGCACCGGCTTCCGCTGGACCCAGGGCCGGAGAGCGTCCGGGCATGGTCGGCCAGGCCTTCCGTTTCGGCCGCAGGGTGAAGTATACGGAAGCCGTCGTTCCGCACACCAAGGCGCTCGGAACCGTCCAGAAGTCTTTTGAATTCACAATGCCGGAGAACTCTATCGGAATCCTACGGCTCAAACCGGTAAAATAGACTAAATCCAAAAGCGCGGATTCCTGAACGGAACCCGCGCTTTTCAGTCAAAACCGGATATTCGGCTACAGGAGCCTGGAGAGGTCCTTCTCCTCGATGACATTCAGACGGTTGGCCGCGATGATGTCGGCTGCCTTCTCGGAGTTGTCCGTACGGAAGATGAGTACTCCCTTGCCGTTGAGCAGGAAGGAGTAGAGATAGGCGATGCTGATGCCTTCGCCTGCGAAGATCTCGATGGCATCGGCAGCCTTGCCCGGACGGTCGTCGAGCTCGACGGCGAAGACCTCGCAGAGCGAGACGGCCACGCCGGCTTCCTTGAGGACGTTGTAAGCCTTTTCAGGCTGGGAGCAGATGATACGGCAGATACCATAGTCGGCGGTATCGGCGATGGTGGAGGCGATCAGCTGGATGTTCTCCTGCTTGAGAAGCTGGAGCACCTTCACGAGGGTGCCCGATTTGTTCTCGATGAAGACGGAAAGTTGATGGACTGTCATAGCTTTAGGGATTTTAATATTTCTTTCTGGTATCAACGACTCGCACGGCCTTGCCCTCGCTCTTCGGGAGGGAGTTCTTGGGAACCAGACGGACCTTCGGGGTGATGAGGATCTCGTCACGCAGCTGGCGGGTAATCTCCCGGCTGAGTGCCTGGAGCTTGCTGTAGTCATCGATGTAGAGGTCTTTCATCTCCACATCGACGGTCATGGCGTCATTGCCGTCCACAGTCTCGAGGGTGATGAGGTAGTCGGAGGCGAGCTCCTGGAACTGCATCAGGATGGTCTCGATCTGGATCGGGAAGATGTTGACGCCCTTGAGGATGATCATGTCGTCGCTGCGGCCCTTCATGCGGTCGAGGCGCATGTGATGGCGTCCGCAGGGGCACTCGCCCGGCAGGATGCGGGTCTGGTCGCGCGTACGGTAGCGGAGCAGAGGCATGGCCTCGCGCTTGAGCGTAGTGAGCACGAGCTCGCCGACCTCTCCGTCAGGGACGGGCTCGAGAGTGTCGGGGTCGACGATCTCGACGATATAGTAATCCTCCCAGATGTGCATGCCGTTCTGCTCTGGGCACTCGAAGGCGACGCCGGGGCCGCACATCTCGGACATTCCGAAGGAATTGTATGCCTTGACACCGAGCATCTCCTCGATGCGCTTGCGCGTATCCTCGGAATGCGGCTCCGCGCCGATCACAAGCGTGCGGAGTTTGGTATCCTTGCGGGGATCGATGCCCTTTTCGCACATCACCTCATACAGGCGGGACGCGTACGAAGGAATGGCGTGCACCACAGTCGTGCCGAAATCGGTAAAGAACTTGATCTGACGCAGGGTGTTGCCTGCGGCAGCGGGAACGGTCAGCATGCCGACCTTCTCGGCTCCGTACTGGAATCCGAGGCCGCCGGTGAACATGCCGTATCCGGAGGAGTTCTGGAATACATCCTCGGGACGGCATCCGACCATCCACAGGCAGCGTGCAACGGCGTTGGCCCATTCGTCAAGGTCCTTCTGCGTATGCAGGATGACCGTAGGATTGCCTGTGGTGCCGCTGGACGA